>JAZFSL010000144.1:0-2023 GCA_036446135.1 Rhodospirillales bacterium
ACAAACCAGGCATCGCGGTAATTCTGGCTGGTGCCGGTTTTCCCTGCCTGCGGCCGCGATATGCGGCTGGCGCGCCCGGTACCCCCAGCGACGACTTCCGACAGCATATCGTTCATGGCCGCCACGTGATTGGGCGCCACGACCCGGCCGAAGCCGGAACCGGAACGGCGATAAAGAACGGTGCCTTTGTGGTCGCGGATTTCTTCAATGGCGTATGGCAAAACCCCATCCCCACCGTTAGCAAAAGGCGCATAGGCCACCGTCAGTTCCAGCAACGAGACCTCGCCGGCACCCAAGGCCAAGCTGGGGGTGGCGTTGAATTTTCCGCTTAAACCCAAGCGCCGGGCGACGGCGATGACGCGGTTGCGGCCGACCTGTTCGCTGAGTTGAACGGCTACTGTGTTGATAGATTTGGCCAGGGCTTGTTTCAGTGTCACCCGGCCTTGATGAGTTTTTGAAAAGTTGCTCGGTTGCCACTTGCCGATGCGCACCGGCTTGTCGACAAAAACGCTATCCGGGCCCAGTCCAGCTTGCAGCCCGGCCAGGAAGACAAAAGGCTTGAAGGCGGAGCCCGGCTGGCGCATGGCCTGGGTGGCGCGGTTGAATTGGCTTTTGGAATAATCCTTGCCGCCGACCATCACCCTGACCGCACCCTGTGGGTCCATGGCCACCAATGCCGCTTCGCTGACGTCCCGTTTTGCGCCGTCTTTGGCAAGCATCCCGGTGAGGTTTTTTTCCGCCTGTTTTTGCAGGCGCGCATCGAGTGTCGTCAGCACGACCAAGTCCCGATCGCCCAAATTGACGTACCCCGGCACTTGTTCCATCACCCAGCCGGCGAAATGGCGGCCAAAACGAGACCGCGGAACGGCGGCCAGGCGGGCTTTCGTTTTTGCCCCCTTTGCCGCCGTCTTTGCCGACAGCGGCGTCAGATATCCCGCCGCAACCATATTTTTCAGCACCTGTCGGGTGCGGGTGCGGGCGCGTTTTGGGTGCGCCAGGGGGTTATAGCGGGACGGCGCTTTCAACAGGCCCGCCAGCATCGCCGCCTGATAGGTGTTGAGGCGGGTGGCAGAGCGGGCGAAGTATTTTTTTGCCGCCGCATCGACGCCATAGGTCCCGGCCCCCAGGTACACCCGGTTGAGATATATCGTCAGGATTTGGGCCTTGGAAAATTTCCGCTCCAGCCACAACGCCAGTAACAATTCCTGGAACTTGCGTTTGATCGTCCTTTCCGGCGTTAAAAACAGGTTCTTTGCCACCTGCTGGGTGATCGTGGAACCCCCCTGAACGATGCGCTGCGCTCTTATATTGGCCACCATGGCACGGCTTAAGCCGATTATGTCGATACCGAAATGACTGTAAAAGCGCCGGTCTTCGGTCGCCAGCACGGCGTCGGACACTTCTAACGGTAAATCATCCAGCGCCACCGCCTGTCCAAAGACATTACCCAATACTGCTAGTGTGCTGCCGTCGCCCGCTAACAGCGTCACCGTCGGCGGGCGGGTGGCATTGAAGGCTTTGGTGACGTCGGGCAGGTCGGTTGCGTACCAGGCGGCAGCCAGGGAAAAAGCGATGATACCCCAGACCCCGGCGACGGTCGCCCATTTCAACCCGCCCAGAAGCATTCGCCCAAACAACGATCGCCGGCTCTTCGCTTTCGGGCTTTTCCGCTTGGCTTTGTTTTTGCGCACTTTTCCCATGCTACCCATGATCCGGGATCACGGTTAGCATCGCGTTAACGAAGCAAGATGAATTGCGGGGGCGCCCTAAACGTCCAGGTTGGCGACTTTCAGGGCGTTTTCCTGGATGAACTCGCGGCGCGGCTCAACCACGTCGCCCATCAAGGTCGAGAACACGTCCTCGGCGTCGTCGGCGTGGGCGATTTTGACCTGCAATAACGAGCGCGCCTCGGGGTCGAGCGTCGTTTCCCACAACTGCTCCGGGTTCATTTCGCCTAGCCCTTTGTAGCGCTGGATGCCGACGCCCTTGCGGCCCAATTCCATGATCCGGTCGACCAGGGAAA
>JAZFSL010000145.1:0-9006 GCA_036446135.1 Rhodospirillales bacterium
GATCGACATGGCGTTGACGTTGGCTGCCGAGATCGCCGGCGAGGATATCGCCAAGGCCATTCAACTCGGCATCGAATACGCCCCGGAACCTCCCTTTGACGCCGGGCATTTCCGGGACGCGCCTGAAGAACGCATTGCAATGGTTCAGAGCGGCCTCAACAGGCCATAACCGGACATAAAAAGGATTAGGACTAGAATTTGTTTTCTTTCTTCGAATGGATGATCGCCATGCGCTACCTCAGGGCGCGGCGCCAGGAAGGATTTATTTCCGTCATCGCCTGGTTTTCGCTGCTCGGAATTGCTTTAGGCGTCGCCACACTAATTATCGTCATGGCGGTGATGAACGGCTTTCGCCAGGAATTGCTGACCCGCATCTTAGGCATCAACGGTCATCTCAGCGTCTATGGGCAGAATAACAAACTCGCCAATTTTGACAGCATCGCCGAAAAACTGCGCACCGTTCACGGTGTCGTCGCCGTTACGCCACTCATCGAAGGGCAGGTCATGGCCACCGCCCGGGGCGTAGCCCAAGGAGCCATCGTGCGCGGTATTCGCGGCAAAGACCTGAAAAGCCGCAAGATCATCACCGACAACATCGTTTCCGGGTCACTGGATAGCTTCAAAGGCCAGGGCAACATTATCATCGGTGCTCGCATGGCCGAAAAAATGGGCGTCGGCGTCGGCGACAAGGTGACCTTGATTTCGCCCAAAGGTAACACCACGGCATTCGGCACCGTGCCGCGCATGCGAGCCTATCGCGTTTCCGCGACGTTCAAGATCGGCATGTACGAATACGATTCGAGTTTTATTTTCATGCCGATGGCTGCCGCGCAAATTTATTTCAAGCTGCCCCAGCAAGTGTCAAACCTGGAAGTCTTCATCACCAATCCCGACGATGCGCCCCGGATTGGCGTTATCTTGTCCAGACAACTGGGCGGGCTGGCGCGGATACATGACTGGCAACGGGTGAATGCCAGCTTCTTCAACGCCATTCAGGTCGAACGCAACGTCATGTTCCTGATCCTGACGCTGATTATCTTGGTCGCCGCCTTCAACATCATTTCCAGCCTGATCATGTTGGTCAAGGACAAGGGCAGGGACATCGCCATCCTGCGCACCATGGGTGCGACCCGGGGCCAGATCATGCGGATATTCTTTATTGCCGGCGCCTCCGTCGGCACCATCGGCACCATGGCCGGTTTCGGATTGGGCCTCGCCTTTGCCCAAAACATCGAAACCATCCGTCAGTGGATACAGGGCCTGACGGGAACGGAATTGTTCGCCGCCGAAATCTATTTCCTGTCGCAACTGCCGGCCGTCGTCGACCCGTCGGAAGTCGTCTCCGTGGTTTTGATGGGGTTGGGGTTGTCCTTCATGGCGACGCTGTATCCATCCTGGCGCGCCGCACGCCTGGACCCGGCAGAGGCGCTTCGCTATGAATGAGCGTGTGCTGCAACTGACCGGCGTCAAACACACCTTCCATCAGGGCCGCGACGACCTGGATGTTCTGAAAGGCGTCGATTTAATCGTCAACAAAGGGGAAATCGTCTCCCTCGTAGGGCCGTCCGGGTCCGGCAAATCGACGTTGTTGCATATCGCCGGCTTGCTGGAATCGCCGACCGACGGCGATGTCGCCATCTCCGGGCAGACCTGCACCGGCATGAACGACGATGCCCGCACCGCCATGCGCCGCGATCATCTGGGGTTTGTCTACCAGTATCACCACCTATTGCCGGAATTTTCAGCGCTGGAAAACGTCGCCATTCCCGGCATTGTATCGGGCCGGGGAAAGAAAGATTCCAAACTCCGTGCCAGAGAGCTGCTCGACTGGATGGGGCTCAAGGACCGGGAAAAACACCGCCCGGGCATGCTATCTGGCGGCGAGCAGCAACGCGTCGCCATCGCCCGCGCACTGGCGTCAACGCCGGCGTTACTGCTCGCCGACGAGCCGACCGGTAATCTCGACCCCGATACCGCCGATGATGTGTTTCAGGTATTGCTGAAACTGGTTCGTGGCGCCGGTTTGGCAGCGTTGATTGCCACCCATAACCCGGCTCTCGCGTCGCGTATGGACCGCACGGTCCGCCTTGAAGGCGGGTTTCTGGTAGAGGGGTGAAAAATTTCCGTTTATTGCAATAACGCCCTTTGTCAGCATAATCTTCTTCCAATTAATTAATCGGTAAACAAATACCGAATTCAACAGGGAGGGAAACATGTCAAAGATACTAAAACCATCACGTCGTCGTTTTTTACAGGGGGCTGCTGCGTCTGCCGGGGTTGCCGCAATTACCGCAACGCCTTTCAGATCTGCTTTCGCCGCTAAATTCCCCAGCCGCAACATCAAGGTCGTTGTTCCGACTAGGGAAGGCGGTGGCGCCGATCGTAACCTGCGCGCCTTTACGTCGGTTTGGAAAAATTACCTGAACACCAAGTTTGAGCCCGGTTATTTTCCCGGCGCATCAGGCAGGGTCGGATATGAAGTCTTCATGGGTAAGCGCGATGCCGATTGTTACAATTTGATCTTCGGCAACATGGGCCCGGAAGTTTTGAACTGGGTGGTTAAAAAACCGACCTTCGATTTGAAAGATTATATTTATTTCGGACGCGTCGATACCGACCCCGGTTGCGTATTTGTCGGCGCCAGAAGCAAGTTTAAAACCATTGACGATATCGTAGCTGCCGGTAAAAAACGCAAACTCAACGTCGGCACCAGCCGTATGGCGCATCCGGCCTCGATCGGTATTTTGGCTTTGGGTGAAAAAACCGGCGCACAATTTAACCTGATCCCGCTGTCGGGCGGAAAAAACACCATCGCCGGTGCGGTCACCGGAGAAATGGATTTCAGTGTGCTGACGTCCGGCTCGGTGGCGGCACGCGGCAAGGCCGTGCGCACGCTACTGGTCTTCGATGACAAGAACAAGCTGGGCGAACGGCTCAACAACGCACCGACCATCAACGACCATTTCGGGACCAAGCTGCCGCCGCTGCTGTCGTCACGGGCGTTTGCCATTCACACAAAGGCCGTTGAAAAATACCCGGA
Source organism: Rhodospirillales bacterium (assembly GCA_036446135.1). GTDB lineage: Bacteria > Pseudomonadota > Alphaproteobacteria > Rhodospirillales > Casp-alpha2 > Casp-alpha2. Next base: position 3,041 of record JAZFSL010000145.1, read on the forward strand.
CCGCTTCAAGATACTTACCAGCACTTTCAAGAAAGTCTTCGACGACCCAGCTTTCCTGAAGGCCTATAAGAAAGCCAAGGGCAATGTTGAATACCTGAATCCGGGCGGCGTTGAAGAATGCGCGGCCTACGCCAAGAACATCACCAAAATCGGAAACCGCTTCAAACCCTTGCTATCGGGTAAGGGAAAGAAGAAGTAATAAAACGGGTTTCGCCCCCACACGTTGTTGACTTGTGGGGGCGAATACCTTTTCCCCGTATTGCTGAACGCCGTCCGGCGAAGGGCTTCTGATGACAGAAAAAACAATTTCCGGAACACCGAGGAAAAAGCCCCTCGGTGGAGAACTGGTCATTCCGGTTTGTAGTTTGGCGTTCACGCTTTACTATTTTTCGACGATCATCGATTCACCATGGACGGCACAAGTCAGCGCATTTTTTGTCGGCGCTATTCTAATTGCCCTGTCGCTGACCTTTGTCGTCAAGACGCTCTATCTGGTAAAGACGGATAGGGCGAATTTCGGACTGAACGACCTGATCGGGCGCACCGATATCACGTCTGGACGGATTTGGGTCTTCCTGCTCACTTTGGGATATGTCGTGCTCGTCGATTTGGGCGGCTTCACCCTGACCACCTTCGTGTTTTTATTTTCCAGCATGCTGATTTTAAACAAAGGCCGGCGCCCCGGTTTCATTGCGCTCATGGCCGCCGGTTTTGCCCTTGGCGGATATGGATTATTTATTGTTGCCCTGGAAACCCGGTTTCCCTCCGGGCCGTTCGAAAAACTCATGCAATCGGTGATGTAGCATGGAATTACCACTCGATCTTTTTGGTTCCCTGTTTCTGCACACGCTGTCGTTCTGGTGGGTCATTATCCCGACAATTTTCTTAGGCCTGCTTGTCGGCGCTATCCCCGGGTTCAGCGCCGCCAACACCATCATTATCCTGTTGCCCCTGACCCTTGCCATGGAGATAGAGACCGGCCTGATCTTTATGGTCACGCTCTATTGTGCATCCCGCATGGGGGCGGGTATTCCGGCTATTTTAGTCAATATTCCGGGTACGGCAGGGGCGGCGGCGACGCCGTTGGATGGCTACCCAATGACCAAGGCAGGGCGCGGCCAGGAAGCCTTGGCCATGTCCTTTGTCGCTTCGGCTTTGGGCGGCTTGCTAACGACGGTCATAGCCCTTGCGGCAATGCCGCTCCTGGCCGAGGTCAGCTACTACATGCACAGTGTCGAAATGATCATCATTATGTTGTTCGGCATTTCGCTGATCGCATCGATCGCCGCCCGCGATACCCTGAAAGGGCTAATCGCCGGATTTTTAGGCCTGATGATCGGCGCCATCGGCACCGACGTGGTTTACGCGACGCCGCGCGGCACCATGGGCTTTTTAGAGCTTTACGATGGTGTTCCACTGATCCCCGCCCTGGTTGGGTTATTCGCCGTTTCCGAAGCCTTCCTGGTCGTTGATCAAAAACTGATCCTGACCGACGAAGGCGTCGCTGTTTCCCATTCTTCCGGATGGGGACCAACGATTGAGGGGACCAAGATTGCGCTGAAACGATGGTGGCACATCACTTGGAACTCGATCATCGGGCTGATCATCGGCATCATCCCCGGCGCCGGTGCGTCGATCGCTTCTTTTGTCGCCTATCAGCAGTCACGAACCTATTCGAAAACCCCGGAACTGTACGGCACCGGCCACCCGGAAGGACTGATCGCCCCGGAATCTGCCAATAATGGCGTTACCGCCGGCACCTTGATCCCGCTGCTTATTCTCGGCATTCCCGGCGGCGCCACGGCGGCGGTAATGTTGGTGGTCATGCAGTACCAAGGCGTGACGTTGGGACCGAGCCTTTTCGACCTCAGGCCCGAGTTGGGCTACGGCGTTTTTATGGCGATGGCTGTGACCTATTTTCTGATGATCTTCACGATATTGCCGTTATCGCGCTACATGTCACGGGTGACCTTGATCCGCACGACGTATTTATCCCCGATGATTATCGCCTTCACCCTGGTCGGCTCATTCGTGCCACGCGAATACATGTTCGACATGGCGTTGGGTCTTGTCTTTGGGGTCATCGGTTACATCGCCCGCAAGACCGGCTATCACGTCGCGGCGATTTTAATCGGCATCATCTTAGGCCCGCTGTTGGAAACCTTTTTCCTGCGCGCGTTGAAAATGTCCGACGGCGATATCATGGTGCTGTTCTCTTCCAATCTGGGCAACATATTGTGGGTGGCGCTGTTTGTTACTTTCATCGCGCCCATGGTGCTGGACCGTTTTTTCAATCGCGACAAGAAAACCCCATAGGATTCAAGACATGACATATAATGGCGATATCCCGCTAACTCGTAATATCAAACGCATCGGGCACCTCGATCTTGCCGGTGGCGGGCAGGTGGTGGTTGATGGAAATTACGCCTACGTCGGCCACATGGCGCCGCCCCACGGCACTTCCATTATCGATATATCGGACCCCGCCAATCCAACGGTGGTCTCGAGCATCGAACACGATGACGGCTACTCACACAGCCACAAGGTGCGGGTTGTCGGCGATTTGATGTATACCAACGTCGAACAATATAACCGGCATTTTCTTCGCAAGGGCGCTGCCTTGCCCGACATTCGTTCGCGCCTGGAAGGGACGTTAGGCCACGCGCCGACGGATGGCGAGGTCGCCGCCGAAATGGGCTTTAAGGAAAGCCAGATTGCTGAACTGGACGCCGCCAACGAGAGAGGCTACGGCGAGGGCGGCTTTCGTATCTACGACATCGCCGATAAAACCAAGCCTAAACTAATTCATCATGAAAAAACCTTCGGTTTCGGAGTGCACCGCTTCGATGTCGATGAAAACTACGCCTACATGTCTACGGAAATGGAAGGCTACATCGGCAACATCTTAGTCATTTACGACATGAAGGACCCTGCGAACCCCACCGAGGTATCGAGATGGGCAATACCGGGACAGCACCTGGCCGGCGGTGAGGAGCCGACCTGGAAGGGCTACGGAAACCGACTGCATCACGCCATGCGGGTCGGTGACGAACTTTGGGCCGCCTACTGGCATGCCGGGTTTAGGGTGCTCGATGTTTCCGACATCACCAACCCCCGTCTCGTCGCCGAACACGATTACCATCCGCCATTCCCGGAACCGACCCACACCATCTTGCCCCTGAGCCAAACAATCGATGGCAGACGCATCGCCGTTATCGTCGATGAGGAACACGACCACAAACCGGGCGCCCTGCATGCTTTCATGTGGGTATTCGACGTCACCGACTACGACAACATCCAGGCGCTGTCTGCCTTCGACGTCAGCGAGATGGACAGCCCCTGGAGCCGGGCCCCGGGGCGCTTCGGGGCGCACCAGTTCCGCGAAAAGATGGACTCAACACTGGTTTACCTGACCTGGTTCTCGGGTGGGCTGAGAGTGGTCGACGTTGCCGACCCCTTTAAGCCGACCGAGGTTGCCCACTACATTCCCGAACCTATCAACGGCGAGGCCAGCCCCCAGTCCAACGATGTCGATGTAGACGATAACGGGTTGATCTACCTTCTCGACCGTAACGCCGGTTTCGATATCCTGAAAATGGAGCTCTAGGCCATGGATAAGGATGATAAAGACCTGCTTGCGCCCAGTGTGGACCCGAAGAAAAAAGCCATAGGCATTCGCAAGGTGACGGGCGTCAACGAAGCATCGACCCGCAGCGTTATGACCGTTCGCGGTCACACAGTCATTACCGATGAAAAAGCCACCGATACCGGCCCGACGCCGCTGGAAATGGCATTGTCGTCATTGATCGGGTGTGAGGGTGTTATCATCAACCGCTGCGCCGAAGCCATGGGTTTCAAATACTCTAATGTCGAAATCGAAGGCGAAGGCGAAGTCGATCAACGCGGGTCCAGAGGCGTTCGTGGGGTAAGGCCCTATTTCAACTGGGTATCGCTACGCATACGCGTCACCACGCCCGAGACGACGGACCGCTTCATCAAGCTGGCCAAGAACGTCGAATACCGTTGCCCGGTGATGAACCTGTTTCGCGAAGCAGGGGTCGAGGTAAAAGCCGACTGGATCCAGGTGCCGGAGAAAGCTTGATCAATACCCCGGTTTATCCACAAAAGCTGCAATTTGTTGTGGATAACTTAGGCCTCTGCCACAAGATATGGTGACTTACGCCCTGGGGTGATTGTACCATCGGGCATGGCGCACGCTGATTTTGTTCATCTGCGGGTTCACACCGCTTATTCCCTTTCCGAGGGTGCTATACCGGTTTCAGAACTGGTTGAATTATGCCGTTCGCGCAAGATGCCCGCGGTGGGCATTACCGACACCAACAATCTATTCGGCGCCCTGGAATTTGCCAGTGCGGCGGCCAAGGCCGGCGTGCAGCCGATCATCGGCTGTCAGTTGAATTTGACCCGCGAAAAGAAAGAAGGCGCTGCAGCTGGAAAAACAGGGAACAGCATTGAACCCGACGCCGATCCGATGGTGTTTCTGGTACAGAACGAAACCGGCTACCATAATCTGCTGAAACTTGTCCGTTACGCGTATCTTGAAACCGAAGACGGTGCAGATCCGCAAATCCCGTTTAGCCAACTTGAAAAACATGCCGAAGGTCTGATCGCCTTGACCGGCGGGCCATCCGGCCCCGTTGGCAAGCTTTTGCTCGATGCTCAGGAAGAAGCCGCCAGAGAATTATTGGGCAAGCTGGCAAGCATTTTCAAAGGTCGACTGTATATCGAATTAATGCGCCACAATCTTGAGGAAGAAAAACAGACCGAACCGGAATTTCTCGATCTTGCATACGAAATGAAATTGCCGATCGTCGCCACTAATGAAGCGTTCTTTTCTGACGGCGCCATGCACGAAGCTCACGACGCGCTGATCTGCATCGCCGAAGGCACCTATATCTCGACACGCGAGAGACGACGGCTGACACCTGACCACGGTTTTAAATCGGCCAGCGAGATGCGCGCTCTTTTCAGCGATTTGCCCGAAGCCCTCAATAATACCCTTGTTATCGCCAAACGCACCGCCTTCATGGTCGAAGCCCGCGATCCCATCTTGCCGCCCTATGATTGCGGGGACGGTCGAACAGAAGAGGACGAACTTCGCCAACAGGCCGTGGAAGGGCTTGATAATCGTTTAAAAACAATCATTTATACAGAAGGAATGACGGAAGAGGAACAAACTAAAACCGCCGATCCGTACCGCAAACGCCTGGAATTCGAACTTAAGACGATCATCGATATGGGCTATCCCGGATACTTCCTGATCGTTTCAGATTTCATTCACTGGTCCAAGCAGCAAGGCATCCCCGTCGGCCCCGGTCGTGGGTCGGGGGCCGGGTCCGTTGTTGCTTGGTCACTGCTGATCACCGATCTCGATCCGTTGCGCTGGGGCTTGCTGTTTGAGCGCTTCTTGAACCCGGAACGCGTGTCCATGCCTGATTTCGATATTGATTTCTGTCAGGAACGCCGTGACGAAGTTATCCGCTACGTGCAGCAAAAATATGGCCGTGACCACGTCGCCCAGATCATTACGTTTGGAAAGCTGCAAGCCAGGGCGGTGTTGCGCGACGTCGGCCGGGTGTTGGAAATGCCTTATGGCTACGTCGATAAAATTTGCAAGCTGGTGCCGTCCAACCCAGCCAATCCGCCAAGCCTGGAAGAAGCCCTGAAGGCGGAACCGCAATTACGCAAAATGGGCAAGGACGACCCTGTGGTCGGCAAGCTTCTTAATATCGGCGGAAAGCTGGAAGGCCTTTATCGCCACGCGTCCACCCATGCCGCCGGCGTCGTCATCGGCGACCGGCCGCTGGATGAATTGATTCCGCTCTATCGCGACCCCAGGTCAGACATGCCGGTAACGGGCTTCAACATGAAGTACGTTGAGTCCGCCGGGCTGGTAAAATTCGATTTCTTAGGCCTGAAGACTTTGACCGTTCTCGACAAGGCGG
>JAZFSL010000146.1:0-7710 GCA_036446135.1 Rhodospirillales bacterium
GAACGCATCCGGTCGTGGTCCTTCGGGGAAATCAAGAAGCCCGAAACGATCAACTACCGGACCTTCAAGCCGGAACGGGACGGCTTGTTCTGCGCCCGTATCTTCGGGCCGACGAAGGATTATGAATGCCTGTGCGGCAAGTATAAGCGCATGAAGTACAAAGGCATTACCTGCGAAAAGTGTGGTGTTGAAGTCACCTTGCAGAAAGTCCGACGCGAACGCATGGGCCATATCGAACTGGCTTCGCCTGTTGCTCACATCTGGTTCATGAAATCGCTGCCGTCGCGCATCGGGCTGTTGTTGGACATGACGCTGAAAAGCCTGGAACGGGTTCTTTATTTTGAAACCTATGTTGTTATCGAACCGGGCCTGACGCCGCTGGAACTGCACCAGTCATTGAGCGAAGATGACTACCAGAATGCCGTTGATGAGTATGGTGAGGATGCCTTTAGTGTCGGCATTGGCGCCGAGGCAATTCGTGAAATGCTGGCGGCCATCGACTTGGAGGAAGAGCGCGACAATCTGCACATCGACCTCAAGGAAACAAATTCAGAAGCCAAACGCAAAAAATACGTCAAGCGGCTGAAATTGGTCGAGGCATTCATGACATCGGGGGCCCGCCCCGAATGGATGATTCTGGAAGTGATTCCGGTAATTCCGCCCGAATTGCGCCCGTTGGTGCCGTTGGATGGCGGTCGTTTTGCGACCTCCGATCTGAACGATCTTTACCGCCGTGTTATTAATCGTAACAACCGGCTGAAAAGGCTGATCGAGCTTAGAGCCCCGGAAATCATTGTCCGGAATGAGAAACGGATGCTTCAAGAATCCGTTGATGCCCTATTTGATAACGGTCGCCGAGGACGTGCCATCACCGGCGCCAATAAGCGCCCCCTGAAGTCGCTAAGCGATATGCTTAAAGGCAAGCAAGGTCGCTTCCGCCAGAACCTGCTCGGCAAGCGCGTCGATTATTCAGGCCGCTCAGTGATCGTGGTTGGCCCGGAATTGATGCTGCATCAATGCGGATTACCGAAGAAAATGGCGCTCGAACTTTTCAAACCCTTTATCTATGCCAGGCTCGAGGCTTACGGCATGGCGACGACGATCAAAGCGGCCAAGCGGATGCTGGAGAAAGAACGCCCCGAGGTATGGGATATTCTGGAAGAAGTTATCCGCGAGCACCCGGTCATGTTGAACCGGGCGCCAACCTTGCACCGTCTTGGTATTCAGGCGTTCGAACCGCTCCTGATTGAAGGTAAGGCGATACAGCTTCACCCGTTGGTGTGTGCAGCCTTTAACGCCGACTTCGACGGCGACCAAATGGCCGTTCATGTGCCGTTGTCTTTGGAAGCCCAACTTGAAGCCCGTGTTCTGATGATGTCGACTAACAACATCCTCAGCCCGGCAAACGGAAAGCCAATTATTGTTCCCAGTCAGGATATCATTCTGGGCCTTTACTATCTGACTATTGAGCGTGATGACGAAATCGGCGAGGGGATGGCTTTTCTCGACGTGGCTGAAATTCAACATGCCCTGGATGCCGGTGTGGTCACGTTGCACTCGAAAATTGAAGCCCGCTATCAAGGTATCGACGAAGACGGCAAAGAAGTCACCGTTCGCGTCAAAACGACGCCGGGGCGGATGCTGTTAAGTGAAATTTTGCCGCGCAACAAGAATATTCCTTTTGATCTGATAAATTGCTTGCAGACGAAAAAGGAAATCTCTGGCGTCATTGACGAGGTCTACCGTCACTGTGGGCAGAAGGTAACGGTAATCTTCGCCGACCATTTGATGGGCCTTGGGTTTAATTATGCCTGCAAGGCCGGTATTTCCTTTGGCAAGGACGATCTTGTCATTCCCCATGCCAAAGAACGGTTGGTCAGCGAGACCGTAGACATGGCCAAGCAATACGAAAAGCAATACCAAGAAGGCCTCATCACCCAGGGTGAAAAATACAACAAGGTGATTGACGCTTGGTCCCATTGCACCGACCGTGTGGCCGACGAGATGATGAAGGCCATTTCTTCCGATGAGCCCGGTAAGCCGGTGAATTCGGTCTATATGATGGCCCATTCCGGTGCTCGTGGCTCCGCTGCGCAAATGAAACAGTTGGCCGGCATGCGTGGATTGATGGCTAAGCCTTCGGGAGAAATCATCGAAACCCCGATCATTTCCAATTTCAAGGAAGGGCTTTCGGTTCTTGAATACTTCAACTCGACCCACGGTGCGCGCAAAGGCCTCGCCGATACGGCCCTTAAAACGGCCAACTCGGGGTATCTGACCCGACGCCTCGTCGATGTTGCCCAAGATTGCATCATCGTGTTGGAAGATTGCAAAACCAAGGATGGTATTACGCTTGGCGCCGTTGTTGAGGGCGGAGAGATTTCTTCGTCTCTTTCCGAGAGAATTCTCGGACGCGCGCCCGCCGAGGATATCAAGGACCCGACAACGAACAAAACACTGGTCAAAGCCGGCACCCTGATCGACGAAGAAATATCGCTGATGGTCGAAAATGCGGACGTTGAAAACGTTAAGGTTCGTAGTGTTTTGACGTGCAATCTGAAAGAAGGCGTCTGCGGCAAGTGTTATGGCCGTGATCTGGCCCGTGGAACCCCGGTCAATATGGGCGAAGCGGTTGGTGTTATTGCGGCTCAGTCGATCGGCGAGCCAGGCACACAGCTTACGATGCGGACCTTCCATATCGGAGGCGCGGTGCAACGTGGCGCCATTCAATCCCGGGTCGAAGCCAACATTGATGCCAAGGTACAATTGAAAAATTGCCAGACCGTCAAAAGCTCTCAAGGCGTGCAGATTATTATGTCGCGCAATGCGGAACTGTCCCTTGTCGATGATAAGGGACGTGACCGGGCGCGCCATCGCTTGCCTTATGGCTCGAAACTGCTGGTTAAAGACAAGGCCAAGGTCAAACGGGGGGACAAGATCGCCGAATGGGACCCCTACACCCTTCCGGTCATGACCGAGAAAGAAGGTATCGTGAATTACCTGGATCTCGTTGAAGGCTTGTCCATGCTTGAAAAAATGGATGAAGCCACCGGTATTGCATCCAAGGTTGTTGTCGATTGGAAGCAGCAGCCCAAGGGTTCGGACCTGAAGCCGCGGATTACACTGCGTGATAAGAATGACAAGGTTATTACCCTGGAAAATGGTCACGAGGCCCGTTACTTCCTGTCAGTGGACGCTATTCTGTCCGTTGAAAACGGCCAAAAGGTGCATGCTGGTGATGTGTTGGCGCGTATTCCCCGTGAATCAGCCAAGACCAGGGATATTACCGGTGGTTTGCCGCGCGTCGCGGAACTGTTCGAGGCCCGCAAGCCTAAGGATTACGCCATTATTTCAGAATCCGAAGGCCGAGTTGAATTTGGTAAAGACTATAAAAACAAACGCCGTATCGTTGTTGTTCCCACGGATGAAAAGTCGGAACCAGTCGAATACCTGGTGCCCAAGGGTAAGCATATCTCGGTCCAGGAAGGCGATTATGTCGAAGTCGGTGACAGCCTCATGGATGGTAGCCCCGTTCCCCATGATATTCTGAGAGTGCTGGGTGTTGAGGCCCTTGCGGAGTACTTGGTTGACGAAATACAGGACGTGTACCGCCTGCAAGGGGTGAAAATTAATGACAAACATATAGAAGTCATTGTCCGCCAGATGCTGCAAAAGGTGGAAGTCATCCACGGCGGCGACACGACATTCCTTGTCGGCGAACTGATCGATCGCAACGATTTCGAAGCGGTCAACATAGAAGCCAAGAAAAACGGCGGAAAAGTCGCCAAAGGCCTACCGGTTCTTCAGGGTATTACCAAAGCCAGCCTACAAACCCGGTCCTTCATTTCCGCCGCATCGTTCCAGGAAACCACCCGGGTTCTCACGGAAGCTGCGGTTTCTGGACGAATCGATACGCTGGTCGGTCTCAAGGAAAACGTCATCGTCGGTAGACCGATACCTGCCGGTACAGGGGCGATTATGAACGGATTCCGCGAAATAGCGGCCGAACGGGATAAGGAGCTTGCTGCTCTCCATGCCGACGACGAAGAGGACGAAATGGAGCTGGAAGCCGCAGAAACCCCTGAAACTCCCGCGGAAGAGGTGCCTGCGGAAGGGGCTGAATAAGGCGGATTTGTAGATAAAATATTTCGGGGGGTTCCGGCTTTTGCCGGACCGCCGGAAAGCCTTTGAAAATCAGCGTTTTTTGGGGTTGACGAGGTCGAGGCACGTTACTATATTCCGGCCACTCCGCAGGGGCTGGTGGTGGGCTGTCCGGTCTAGACGCAGCCGCCTTGCGATTTGAGAAAAAATGAATTCTGGGCCTCCGGGCAGGTAAGTTTCTACCAGGAGGTCATTTGGGTTGCTCTTGAGTTATTAAGTTAATTCAAGGGGGTTGGCGTCGGGGCTTTGCCCATGATGCCGCTTAACGTATGAGGAAATTGGGCCTTCTTCAGATTGCTGGGAATGCCTTTTAGGATTGGACGAACCGAATGCCGACGATCAATCAATTGATTCGCAAGCCGCGCAAAAAACCGGAAATGCGCACTAAAGTTCCGGCGCTTCAAGCTTGTCCGCAAAAACGTGGTGTTTGCACCCGCGTCTATACGACAACCCCGAAAAAGCCGAACTCGGCGCTACGTAAGGTTGCCCGTGTACGGTTGACCAACGGTTTTGAAGTTACTTCCTATATTCCCGGCGAAGGCCACAATCTCCAGGAACATTCCGTCGTTATGCTCCGTGGGGGCCGTGTAAAGGACCTTCCGGGTGTTCGTTATCACATTGTTCGTGGAACCCTTGATACTCAGGGTGTTTCCGAGCGCCGCCAGCGTCGTTCGAAATACGGCGCCAAACGGCCGAAATAGGAATAGCCCTGATGTCACGTCGCCGCGCCGCAGAAAAAAGGCAGATACTGCCCGATCCGAAATACAAGGATCTGGTCGTTGCCAAGTTTACGAATAGCCTGATGTTAGACGGTAAGAAATCAGCTGCCGAAAAAATTATTTACGGCGCTTTCAACATTATCGAAAAGAAATCCGGCCAAGACCCCTTGAAGACATTTCTCGAAGCTATTGAGAATGTTAAGCCGTCCGCCGAGGTTCGTTCCAGGCGCGTCGGTGGCGCCACCTACCAGGTGCCGGTCGAAGTCCGTAGTGGTCGTCGTCAGGCTCTGGCGATCCGTTGGCTTGTTGAGCTTTCGCGCAAACGGTCCGAAGACACGATGACCGAGCGCTTGTCCGGGGAATTGCTGGACGCGGCCAATAATCGTGGTGCGGCAGTTAAAAAACGGGAAGACACCCACAAAATGGCAGAGGCTAATAAGGCCTTCTCCCATTATCGTTGGTAAACCCGAGGAAATAATATCATGGCCCGCACGACCCCCCTCGACCAATACCGCAACATAGGAATTATGGCTCATATCGACGCCGGTAAAACGACGACGACGGAGCGAATTCTCTATTACACCGGTAAATCCTATAAAATTGGCGAAGTCCATGACGGCAACGCCACCATGGATTGGATGGAGCAGGAACAGGAACGCGGAATTACCATTACGTCGGCGGCAACGACGTGTTTCTGGCGTGATTATCGGATCAATATCATTGATACGCCGGGCCATGTCGATTTTACCATTGAGGTGGAACGCAGCCTACGGGTCCTTGATGGCGCCGTGGCCGTGTTTGATTCCGTTGCCGGTGTAGAGCCACAATCGGAAACGGTATGGCGGCAAGCCGATAAATATGAAGTCCCCCGGATCTGCTTCGTCAACAAGATGGACCGCATCGGCGCCGACTTTTTCCGATGTGTCGAGATGATGGTTGACCGACTGGGCGCCAATCCAGTGGTTATGCAGCTTCCCGTCGGGGCAGAGGAAGGCTTCTTGGGGGTTGTCGATCTGGTAAAAATGAAGGCTCTGATTTGGAAAGATGAAAGCCTGGGTGCCGAATTTGACGAAGTCGATATCCCCGATGATTTGGCCGAACTAGCGGCTGAATACCGTGAAAAATTGCTTGAGGCGGTTCTTGAACAGGATGATGTGGCCTTAGAATCTTATCTGGAGGGCACCGAGCCCGACGATGAAACGCTTCGCAAATGTGTCCGTGTGGGCACCCTTAGCGGGGAATACATCCCGGTTCTGTTGGGCTCTGCCTTCAAAAACAAAGGCGTGCAGCCGCTTTTGGACGCGGTTATCGAATTCTTACCTTCTCCCACCGATGTTGCCGCTATCAAGGGTGTCAAGGTCGATAGCGATGAAGAGGTCGAGCGACACAATTCCGATGACGAGCCGTTCTCCGCCCTTGCCTTCAAAATCATGAATGATCCCTTCGTTGGTACCCTGACTTTTATCCGTGTTTATTCCGGTGTTGTCGAAACGGGAACAAGCGTCATGAATACGGTCAAGGGCAAGCGTGAGCGGGTCGGTCGTATGCTGTTGATGCATTCAAACAGTCGCGAAGATACCAAGGAAGCACGTGCCGGTGATATTATCGCCCTCGCTGGCCTCAAAGACACGACTACTGGCGACACGATTTGCGATTCTGATAATCAGGTGGTTCTGGAGCGCATGGAATTCCCCGATCCGGTAATCGAAATAGCCGTTGAGCCGAAAACCCAAAGCGATCAAGAAAAGATGAGCACTGCCCTGCATCGTCTGGCGGCGGAAGATCCCTCTTTCCGGGTCACGTCAGATGAAGAAAGTGGACAGACGATCATCAAGGGCATGGGCGAATTGCATCTTGAAATTATCGTCGACCGGATGCTTCGTGAATTCAAGGTAGATGCGAATATCGGCCAGCCACAGGTGGCTTACAGGGAAACCATCGGCAAAGAATCCGATGTTGATTATACCCACAAGAAGCAGACCGGTGGTTCGGGGCAGTTTGCCCGTATCAAAATGAGGCTGGAACCGCTTCCGCCAGGATCCGGTTTTGAATTTGAAAGTAAAGTTGTCGGTGGCAACATCCCCAAAGAATTCATCCCCGGCATTAAAAAAGGTATCGAGTCCGCTATGTCTGCTGGCATCAAGACGGGTTTCCCCGTTACCGACCTGAAAACGGTCGTGTATGACGGCGCTTCCCATGATGTTGATTCAAGTGTCATGGCCTTTGAAATTGCTGCCCGTGCTGCCTTTCGCGAAGCTGCCAATAATGCCAAACCGCAGCTTTTGGAACCCATTATGCGGGTTGAGGTGGTGACGCCGGATGAGTATCTGGGCGATATCATCGGTGATCTGAACAGCCGGCGCGGCAATGTTGGCGGCATGGACCAGCGCGGCAACGCGCGCGTCATTAATTCCATGGTGCCGCTTTCCACGATGTTTGGTTACGTGAACACGCTGCGTTCCATGAGTCAGGGCAGAGCCCAGTTCACAATGCATTTTGACCACTACCATGTTGTGCCCAATCAAGTATTTGAAGAAATCCAAACCCGGCTCGCGGGGTAGGGTGCCCCACCGGCAAGAACCGCACGTTACGGAGTATTAAGAGATGGCCAAGGAAAAATTTGAACGCACAAAGCCGCATTGTAATGTCGGCACGATTGGTCACGTTGACCATGGCAAGACGACGCTGACGGCTGCGATCACTAAGATTATGGCGGATCAGGGCGGCGCTGAGTTTACGGCGTTTGCGGATATCGACAAGGCGCCGGAAGAACGTGAGCGCGGGATTACGATTGCGACGGCGCATGTTGAATATTCGACGGAAGCGCGTC
>JAZFSL010000147.1:0-3597 GCA_036446135.1 Rhodospirillales bacterium
CCGCTCTTGCGCCAAAGGCAGTTCTAGAAATAGCGGCGGGCAGCGGTGTTGTGACACGTGCCTTAGCCCCCCGTCTCGCTTCTGATGCCCACTACACTGTGACGGACCTCAATCAACCGATGCTCGATCATGCGGCGAAGAAGCAGGGACCAGACACCCGTATCACATGGCATCAGGCCGATGCTCTGGCCCTGCCATTCGATGGCGCTTCATTTGATGTCATCGTTTGTCAGTTTGGTGTGATGTTTTTTCCGGACAGATTAGCCGGCTATACCGAGGCGCGGCGAGTGCTCAAATCGGGCGGCAGCTTCCTTTTCAACGTATGGGATCATATCGGCGCTAACGAGTTTGCCCATGTCGTGACGGAGGCGGCGGCTTCTGTGTTTCCTGATGATCCGCCGCGTTTTCTCGCCCGAACCCCGCACGGCTACCATGATGTGGACCTGATTCGGGATGAACTGAGAGAGGTCGGATTTTCCCATATCTCAATCGCCACGCTGGAGGAAACCAGCTCCGCGCCTTCTCCGCGCCATCCCGCCATCGCATATTGTGAGGGCACACCACTACGAAACGAGATTGAATCTCGGGACGCAAGTCTTCTGGACCATGTCACTGATCGAGCGACAGAAGCCATCACTGCGCGGTTTGGCGACGGCCCAGTGGCCGGAAAAATCCGAGGACATATCGTGACGGCAGCGCGTTGAGAATTCGGTCGAACGAAGTGTTAGGTGAGTCTTGAATGTCCGAACCTGACCCGAAGCAGAAATACTGGATCGATGCTTATCGCCGCGAAAGGTGCTCTGCAAGGAACGATTTAACCCGCTCTATCGCGTCCTCGTGAGCCTCCTTGTCGTACTTATACCAATGAGTCCTGCCGTCTGCCCCCTCAACCGACAGCCCCTGTTGAAGCTCCACCACATCGAAATCATGGTAGGCGCCAGGATATGCGACCAGCTCAATAGAGGCACTGCCATTTAAGCTTCGAGCTTGGAGGTCTTGGCATAGGCTAAGAAGGGCCCGATCGTCAGCCTCACCCATCAGAATGAGGATTGGCAGGTCGAAACTGCGATCGCTGAGGCAATAGGGATAGAACGCAATCGCGGCCTTGAAGAGCTGAGGAAGTCGATCTGTGATGCCATAAATTCTGACCGCTTCCAAAGCCGAAATGCCTCCATGCGCCCAACCGATAACGCCGATCCGAGTTGGATCGACAAACAGAAGCCCTTGCAAATAGGCCAGTGCCCCATGGGCATCCAACGCTCGTACCGCTGGTGAAGCTGCTGGTAAAGTGATCCAAAAGGGGTACCAAAAGGGGAAGGTTTTGCAGACATTGAAGACGCTTCGCGGACGAAAGCTATCAAGTATCAGCGTGACGTAGCCCAGTTCGTTCAGCAGCGAAGCCCAGCGCGCATGCGTTAGGTGAATACCGAAACAGCCATGCATAAGGACGACAGCAGGAAATGGCCCGGTTCCGTCCGGCTTGCTGAGGTGCCCCCACAGAGGAAACCCTGGCTCTTGCTTCAGTTCTTTGCCTTGAGCCTTCGCCTGGCGCAATTTGAAAGGGCTGGGAGGCAGTACCGCACTGGTGAAATGTACGACATCTGTCGCGTGGGCCGACGCTTGAATTCCCAAAAACATCATTGCAGCAAAACAGGCTAATGGAAGCATGATCATTCGCGATGTCATGAGCTTGTGGTCTCCTATACTAAAGGCTTTAGCCATTTCGTCGCCTCCATGACTGCTCCGGTTGCACCCACTGAAGAACGCCGCCTTACCACGGCGCACACCCAAAACGGACATTGGAGCGCGGGTTGGAACTGGAACTAAGCGATGCCGGTCTCCTCGGCGTCATGTGGCTTGCCGACCGAGGACCCCTAGCTGCGGCGGGCCGCGGTCAATTCTCTGGCGTCCGGCGCTTACCAGTAGGAGCCGGTGAGGACGCGGGCGAACTCGATCAGGTGCACCCACCCTTAAGTCGGCCGACCTGATGCAGGACCGGGTTGTCGGACCCGTAATGGTGGTACATGAAAACCCGTTTCATGTTGAAGGCATTCCATCCCTCGCTCCCTCTCGGGAGATCGAAATTGGAAAGCATGCCGCGTTTTCCGTGCACCGCGAACAGCATGGGATCGAAATAGTTTTTCACCTGACCGAGATTCCCGCTCACATCGCGAGCGTCAATAAGCAGAGAGTCGGCCACAGCGGGCGACCGGGTCACCCGGACGAACCTGATCTTGCCTGAAAGCTCGCCCCCGCCCGGCCGGGTTACGATGATCTCCCCCTTTGCCGGATAGTCGCGGCTCTGGCCCTCTTCATCGGACCGGCCGAGAGTGAACTTTATCTGTCCCTTCAAGATTTCACCGCTCGAAATGGTGCCGTGGGCCGTCTCGGCGACGGCGTCGAATAGGAAGGTGCAGGACGTGAGGCCGGATGCGCCCGCCGGAAAACCGGCATAGGCCGCCGCCATCAGGAAGCAAAAGGCGCTTCCCATGGAACCCTGAAACAAACGGTTCTGGATCATTTTCTTATCTCCTTTTGCAAATCGTATCGACAAACGAGTCAACGGGCTGGAAAAGCCGCTTGCAAATAGGCTACGGGATAAACTAGGATAAGGAAAATTACATTTTCAGGCCATGTCTATAAGGTTAACTAATACCAGTCTCCGCCAGCTTCGCGCCTTCGCGGGCGTCATAGAGGCGGGTAGCTTCACGGTCGCGTCCAAGTCTCTCGGCGTCACGCAATCGGGTCTTAGCCAGTCCATATCGAGTTTAGAGGACGCCCTCGGCGTTCCCTTGGTGTCGCGTGAACGCAACGGGGTCGTCCCGACAGGGATCGGGGCCGAGGCGCTCGCCGACGCGGAAGCGGCGTTGCGGGCGGTCGAACGCCTGCATCAACGGTGTTCGGCCCACCGGGAACTGGCTGTCGGGACGCTCAGGGTAGGATCCGTCGGCAGCGTGGCGGCCAAGCTCCTGCCTGGCCCCTTAAAGGCGCTGCGCGATCAGCACCCCGCCCTTGAGGTTAACTTGTTCGAAGGCACCGATGAGGAGGTCGCCGAATGGGCCTTGGAGGGTGTGGTGGACGTGGGCTTCACGGCCGAGACCCGGAGCGGATTGGCGGAGACGGAGATTGCTTCGGACGAGTATGTGGCCGTCCTGCCGAAAGATCATCCGGCGAAGGGTAAAAAGCGGATGGCGCTAAGTGATCTCGGCGAGGAACCCTTCGTCATGCCCGGAGCCAGTTGTGAGCCTCCCATCCGGGCCATGTTCGGCGAAGCCGGCACCTCCCCCAAAGTGACCTGCACCGTGCGGGGCACAAGCTCGCTGTTGAGTATGGTCGTCGCGGGCATCGGTGTCACTATTGTACCCGAACTGTCCCTCCCGGACGATCGTTCGGAGTTTGCCGTCGTAAAATTCCAGCCGCCGATCATACGTCACGTGCTTGCGGTAACGGTTGCGGCGGTAAAGCCGACGCCGGGGGTCCAGGCGCTTCTCACCAACCTAGCGGCGATAAAGGGTCCGCGTTGAAATTCCGCGCCGCTTGGCTGCGCGCCGTGTCTGGAGATGGGCTCTCGGAAAAATCATGTGGGTTCCGGAACGG
>JAZFSL010000148.1:0-3106 GCA_036446135.1 Rhodospirillales bacterium
GTTTGGCTGGGGCCCCGGCCTGAACAACGTCACCTATTGCCCGTCCAAGGAGGCTTTGCCTGAAGCCCTGGATACTGCGAGACTGCGCCTCGCGCGCCTGGAAGAGGCCATCGCCAAGGAGCGCGGCAATGACGGGCCTTACTTCAACGGGGACACCTTGTGCCTGGTTGATGCTGCCTACGGGCCATTTCTGCAACGCTTCTCCATATCTGAGAAGGTCCTGCAGACGGGGCTCTTAAAGGAATTCCCCTTGGTCAGCGCCTGGTCGGACGCGCTCCTGGCCAACGAGATCGTGACTGGCGCGGTCCCACCCAATTTCTCAGAGGAGTTTGACAGGAACCTTGAGCGCCGCGGCACTTATGCCTGGGAGCTCATGAAAACCGCACCGGCAGCGGAATAGACAACGCCGAAAGCGTAGAGTGTCCGCTTTCGGGGGCAAAGCGGACATTGATAGGCATCTCAAATAGCCCATCATGCTGGTAATCCTGCCTCGCTAATGGGATTCTGCGTCATTGTGGTGCAAGGTTTTCATTACAAATGGTCAGGAATCTCAACATAACCTCGTTCTATTGCAGCCATAAATGCATCAAAAGCATCGCGGGTTTCTTCATATTCTAATCGTAGTTCTTTTAGTTCCGCACCGGTGGGTTGGTGTTCACCTCTCTGCCCCAACTTAAGTGTTGCCTGTACATATGCAGCCCTTCGTTTCGCCACCTCTATTGCAATCTCAACAACTACCCCTTCGGATAAATGCCCCACAATTGGGTTTATAACCTCTTGATTTGCTGCTCTGATGCTTTGTTCCGCATTCATAATAAATTGTTTGTTCTCCAATAAATCCTCACTGGTCATAA
Source organism: Rhodospirillales bacterium (assembly GCA_036446135.1). GTDB lineage: Bacteria > Pseudomonadota > Alphaproteobacteria > Rhodospirillales > Casp-alpha2 > Casp-alpha2. Next base: position 855 of record JAZFSL010000148.1, read on the forward strand.
AAAACTCCTTTGATTTTTATTCTCATAAAAAATTTACCACGCAGTCGTTCTTAAACTTTCTATCTCAGTTGACTTCACACCAATTATGCATATCTACCAAAACTTCGGTAAAATATGTATGGCTCAACGAATGTGGCAGCAAAGAAGTGTGATGGATTAGTATTATGTCTCCCATTTCAGGTTCTTGCCTAAAATCGCAATCACATTGGGCATTGGGTCAAAGCCCCTATCCGTTAATGGGGTAATAAGTTCGATGGATTGCCCAAAAGTGCCGCACCGCTCCAGCCACCATCTCTAATTCGATTTCTAGGCGGCAGATTCATGTTGCAATATCCGATCAAACTGCGTTCTTGCACATAAAACTGCAATGTCTGCTTTGGGTCATTAACGGACTCTTTTCGACTACCTCAAAAATGTCCGCTATCGGGTATTAGCGGACATCCAGCCCGACCCTGAATTACGTCCGCTTTAGCTAGCCGGGTCGTCTTTCCTTCACCTACCTTCTAAGTAATTTTTTTCTGCCCACAGGGGCTTTACATCCTTTGCATGTAACAGTGCCACCTAAATCCAGCTTTCCATTAATTTTTACAGGTCCCTTAAGGTTTATAGATAGTGTTCCTTCTATAGCCTCCGCGAGGGCATCCTTGATGCCAAACGCCGGTGTAAACGCATGAGCTAATACCCCAAAGGCCAACGCCGCAAGGATGATCTTTACCGACTTCTCTAATTTGACTTCATGCTCAATCACTCGTTTGTTCATTTAACTATCTCCCTTTGGTGTTATTGAATGTGGTGATGTAATGAGGGGCGCCCCCGGCGACGTGATGCGCTCGGGCCGTCTTTCCCAGACGAGCAGCCAAGCGATATCTATAACCTGATTCGCGGTCTCCATATCCTCGAATTCTCCCCGTATCGGTTTCACATCCTATGTTAATGGAAATTGAGAATGAGGGAAGGGCCATGGGGCTTCTTATGCCTATGGCAAAAGACGGCACGCGTATATAAACTTGAACATACGCGCGACGATATTTTCGGCCTGTTTTGCCCATGAATTGTTTAAAAACAATCATTTATGATATTTTTGAGTGGAAAAAATGATGACACCATGACGACATGCTGACAATAGGTGGGCGGCTAGCCCTGCCGCCGGAAAATCAGCATCAGGTTGTTGGCCGGCATGCTGATCGTTTTCTGCTGCGCGAGGCCCTGGGCGGCGGCGCTATCGATGACCGCTTCCAGGTCTCTGATCCCCCAGGCCGGATCACGCGCGCGCAGGCTGACGTCGAACGAGGCGTTGCTGTCCGCCGTGTGCGCGCCGTCTTGTTTGAAGGGACCGTAAAGCGCTAGCACCCCGTTTTCGATGAGCGTTATTCCCGCCCCGGCCATCAGCCCCAAACAACATTCCCACGGCGCGATATGGAGCATGTTGGCGGACATGACGCAGGCAGCATTGCTTGGTTGCCAATCTTTGGCCGTGACGTCGAGGGCCAGCGGCGGGCAGATGTTGGTGGCCCCGGTCTTTTTCCGACTGGCTTGCGCCCAGGCGGAAATGGAGGCATGGCCGGCAACGTCGATGTCCGTCGGCTGCCACGTGAGGCCGGGAAAGTGGGGCGCAAAATAAGCCGCGTGCTGGCCGGTGCCGGCGCCGATCTCGAGCATCAGGCCGGTTTTCGGCAATTCGCGCTGCAGCACCGCCAGTATCGGTGCGCGGTTGCGCTGGCAGGCCTGGGAAAACTTCATCCGCGGATCGGCGCTGGCGGGGTCAGGATCAAAACAAGCGGGCGGTTGGGTCATGCCGGAAAGCTAGGTCGGAGGATGCCTCGGCACAAGCTAAACCCACACCATCTAAAGGTTGCCGTCGCCCGACGCTGTATGTTACGGAAAAGCCATGATCAATAGAATTAAAGCCCTGGTGCTGGGCAAGGGTAACGGTGACGCCAATAGCGCCGCGCCGGTAAACCGGGCCGACGATTTGACGGTGGCGGCGGTATCGCTGATGATCGAGGCCGCCGTCATGGACGGTGAATTCGATGACGCCGAGCGCGCCAGCATTATCCGGTTGCTGGAAGAACGCTTCGATCTGAGCGCCGCCGAGGTCGCCGCCGTGATCGGGCTGGGTGAGGAAAAGGTCGAGCAATCGCACCAGCTTTACGCCTTTACCAGCGTTATCAAGCAGGGTTTTGATTTCGAGGAACGGGTCGAGATGATCGAAATGCTGTGGGAAGTCGCCTATGCTGACGGCGATTTACATG
>JAZFSL010000149.1:0-2180 GCA_036446135.1 Rhodospirillales bacterium
GCCTGAAGGGTGAAATTGCCGGCTTCCGCCTTTGCCGGTATCTGGAACCGCTCAATTCTGCTAGTATTTCTCGGAATTTTAGCCCTAGCCGGGAACACGGATGGAAATACATGGCCGCCAGTAAAAAACAAAAAAACCGCCCAGCCGGTGCCGGCAAAAAACGGCCCCGGCAAAAGAATAAGGCCGAAATCGACCCGGCCGCCCGCATAATCGATGCCGCCCTTGATCTGTCCGTATCGCTGGGCTGGCGGTCGTTGACTCTCGCCGCCATCGCCAAGGAAACGGGGCTTGAGGTCGCCGATGTTCGCACCCAGTTTCCCTGCAAGGCGGCGATCCTGCATGGCCTGATCCAGCGCATCGACAAACAGGCGCTGAAGGATGACGTCGACGAGGGCTCTTCCCACCGCGACCGTCTGTTCGACCTGCTGATGCGCCGGTTCGATGCCCTCAACCCGGCGAAGCCCGCCGTCGCCGCCATCGCCTGGGACGCCTGGTGCGACCCGGCGGCGGTGCTGGTGGCGGGGCCGAGCCTGTTGTGTTCGATGGTGCGGATGCTGGACGCCGCCGGAATCAAAACCCGAAACCTGCTGGGTCCCGCCCGCGTCAAGGGACTGAGCCTGATCTACGCCAACGCCTTCCGGGTGTGGCTGGGCGACGACAGCGACGACATGGCCAGGACCATGGCCGCCCTGGACAAGGGCCTGCGCTTCGCCGAACAGCTTGAACGGGGGTGCCGGGGCGCGGCTGATTCCAAGGCCCAGGCCGCCTGAGCAGAATTCAATGGCCGAACAAAGTTCCCTTGCCGGTCGGGTCCGCCGCTACGCCCGGGTCGGCGCCGCCGCCGGGCGGTTGGCGACACGCGTCGCCGGCGGCCGCTTGTTGGGCCAATCCCTGGACCGCGATGCCCACGCCGCTGAGCTGCGCACTGCCTTGGGTGGGCTCAAGGGGCCGGTGATGAAGTTGGCGCAGATTTTGGCGACCGTGCCGGACGTGCTGCCGCCGGAATACGCGGGCGAGCTGGTCCACCTGCAGGCCGATGCGCCATCCATGGGCTGGGCCTTCGTCAAGCGCCGCATGGCCACCGAACTGGGGCCGGATTGGTTGGACCGGTTCCAAGATTTCGAGCATCAGGCCGCTTTTGCCGCTTCGCTGGGTCAGGTTCACAAGGCCCGTGACCATCAGGGCCATGCCATGGCCTGCAAGCTTCAATACCCCGATATGGAATCCACCGTCGATGCCGACTTGCGTCAGTTGAAGCTGATCTTCGCCATTTACCGGCGCTATGACAAAGCCATTAACCCGGACGGGATTCACGGCGAACTGGCCGAACGCCTGCATGAGGAACTGGATTACCGGCGCGAAGTTCTGAACATTGACCTCTACCGGCTGATGCTGGCGGACGATGACTCCATCCACGTGCCGGAACCGGTGACGGCGCTGTCGACCGGCCGGCTGTTGACGATGTCGTGGCTGGACGGGCGGCGGTTGCTGGACTACGTCGACGATCACCCGGAAAACCGCAATCAGGTGGCGCTCAACATGTTCCGGGCCTGGTACACGCCCTTTTACCGCTACGGCGTCATTCACGGCGACCCGCATCCAGGCAATTACACGGTGGCCGAAGACGGCGCGCTCAACCTCCTCGATTTCGGCTGCATCCGGGTGTTCGAGCCGAAATTCATCAGCGGCGTCATCGATCTGTACCACGCGCTCCGCGACGACGACACCGACCTCGCCGTTCACGCGTACGAATCCTGGGGCTTCGAGACGCCAGGCCGCGACATGTTGGAAGCCCTCAACAAATGGGCCCGTTACCTCTATACGCCGTTGTTGGAAGACAGTGTGCGACGCATTCAGGATACCGATAACGCCTTCTACGGCGCCGGCGTCGCCGCCGAAGTGCACCGTGAATTGCACCGACTGGGCGGCGTCGCGCCGCCGAAGGAATTCGTGCTTGTCGACCGCGCCGCCATCGGCCTGGGCAGCGTCTTCATGCGCATCAAAGCCGAGGTCAACTGGCACCGCCTGTTCCGCGAACTGATCGACGGCTTCGATGCAGCCGCGCTGGCGAAACGCCAGAAAAAGGCGCTGAAGAAGGTGGGGCTTGAGGGGGTGTAGTGGTTCATTTTGTCATTTAACTCCACCTGCGGCTCTTTTGTTCCCTCGTTCTTTACACTGGC
>JAZFSL010000150.1:0-5792 GCA_036446135.1 Rhodospirillales bacterium
GCGCGCTTTGATCGCAGCCTCCCAATTAAGACCATCGAACAGCTTGACCTCGTACTCTTCTGTTTCAAGATCGAAATCGTCTAAACACCGAACGTTTACAAGGTATATTTCGGGGTTCGAGCGTGGATGACCAAAAGCGTGAATGCCGCAATGTTTACAAAAAATATGCTCGGCCTTCTCCGTGTTGAACCGATAGACCGTCAGATCATCATCACCTTGCAACAGCCGGAAACGATCCGGCGGCACATAACAAAACAGGCCCCCTTTTTTTGAACACATCGAACAAGTGCAACGCGTAAGTTGCGACAACTCCGCATCAACTTCAAACCTGACTACGCCGCAGTGACAACTCCCCTGATAGGTCTTCATAGTAACCCCCCTCTGGGTGTCCACGTTAAAGCTAGCACCAATACCCCTCTACGCATAATGTCCGCTTTTGGCTATTAACGGACATTCAGCCATACCCTAAAAGATGTCCGCTTTACCCCCGAAAGCGGACATTCTGAGGGTAGTCGTGAAATGTCTGCTAATGACCCAAAGCGGACATTTGTTGGATTATGCTATTTGGCTGTTTGATGCAGAGTTCATTATGCGGAGCGCTTGGCACCCAAGCCCGCTAGCGTTTTGATTGTCCGGAAGATACCCGTGGTCCAATCTTCCCTGCCATGACCCTGGGTCCTGGCCATTGCGTAGATTTGGCGGCCTACGGACCCTGTCGCCATGGGCACGTTCAACCGGGCCGCCGTTTCCAGAGCCAGACCCATATCTTTATAGGCCAGGTCGAGCATAAAGGCTGGCGTCGGGTCGTCCTTCAGGGCTTTGTTTGGCCAGGTGGTGCGAATGTGGCCCTGGCCGGCCGGCGTCTGGCTGATGACGTCAGCAACGATGTCCTGGTTGATGCCCGCGGCTTCCGCCAAAACCAAACCCTCCGCCGTTGCCAGGTTGATGACGGCGGAAATATAGTTGTTGACCAGTTTGACCATGGCCCCAGAACCCAGGGGACCGCACCGCGTAATCGATTCCCCCAGGACCTCCAGCAGGGGCTGGGCGCGGGTGATATCGGCGTCCTCGCCCCCGACCATAAACGTCGACGTGCCGGCTTCGGCGTGGGCCGAGGTGCGCCCGACCGGCGCGTCGATCATGTGAATGCCCTGTTCCGCCAGACGCTTGCCAATGTTTTGCGTCTCTTCCGGCAGGATGGTGCTCATATCGATGTAGAGTGTGTCCTGGGAAATACTGTCGGCGATCCCGTCGGTGCCGAAGACGACTTCTTCGACGACCGGCCCGACCTGCAACATGGTGAACACGAATTCCGCGTCCCGCGCCGCCTGCGCCGGGCTGGTGGCGGCGGTGGCGCCATCGTCAACCAGGGCCTGGACGGCGTCCGGATTGAGATCGTAAACGCAAAGCTCATGGCCTGCCTTGGCCAGATTGCGGCTCATCGCTCCGCCCATTTGCCCCAAACCGATAAAACCGATTGTCGTCATTATTGTGTCCTCCGATATTGTTAAAGCGCCCAGGTGCTCAGCGCCGGCACGAAGGCGAGCAGCAGCACCACAACCAGCATCGAGAAAACAAAAGGCACGGCGCGAAGGGCGATGGTCATCACTGAATCCCCTGTCAGGCCGGACATGACGAATAAGTTCAGGCCCAGTGGCGGCGTGATGAAACCGACCCCCAGCGAAGTCACCATGAAGATGCAGAAATGGATTTCATTCATGCCGATCTCTTGCGCCAGGGGCAACATAATTGGCGACAGGATGACGATATTGGGCGTCGTCTCCATGACGCATCCGGCGATGATGAAGATGCCGAGCATCATCAGGATAATCAGGGTCGGACTGTCGGTCATTTGGGTAATCGCCTGGACGAAGGTTTGCGGCACCTCCAGCGCCGCGAGGGCTTGGGCCAGCGGCAGGGCGAAGGCGATAATCGGCACGATCACCCCGTTCACCTTGGCCGAGCTTTCCAGCATCTTGGGGAAATCTTCCAGCTTCAAGGTGCCCAGGAGGAGCCCGATCATCATGGTGGTGACGACCGCCACCGCCGCCGCCTCGGTAGGCGTGAAGATGCCCGTGTAAATGCCGCCGAGGATAATGAACGGGATCATCAAGGCGAACTTGCCATCCCAAACTGCCCGCAGCCAGCGGTTGAAGTTAAACTGAATGTCGGAACGCTCATAGCCGTGGATACGGTTTAGGACCACATTGGTGAGCATGATCGAAACCATGATCATAACGCCGGGTATGGCGGCGGCGAGAAACAGCGTGGATGCTGAAATGCCGAGCACCAGGCCGATGATGATATAGGCGATCGATGGCGGGATCAGGATTCCGGTGCACGATCCGGCGGCGACAAGGGCGCTGGCGTAAGGCCGAGGATAACCGACTTCCACCAGCCGGGAGTGGGTGATGCGTCCGACCGCCGCCGCGCCGGCCGCGTCGGACCCGGAGATGCAGGCAAAAAACCCGCAACCCAACACCGTCGAGGTGCCGAAGCCGCTGCGCAGGCTGCCCATGGTCGCCTCGGCGACATCGAGCAGTTTGCCCGATAACCCGGATCGCACGAGCACGTCGCCGGTCAGGATGAACAGCGGGATGGCGATCAGGGCAAACGTATCGATGCCCGAGAACAGGGCCTCGCCGAACAGCGTCAGCGGCAGCACATCCGTCATCATCAAAAGTCCGATGGCGGCGAACCCCAACGATACCCATATCGGAACGGCAAGCGCGAACAACACCAGCACCAGGATTAACGGCAGGCCGATGTCCCAGCCCAGTTCCGTTGATGCCTCGGGAATGCCGTACAACATTATCGTCAGTCGAACAGTTTGTTGCCGGTGAAGACGGGGCGTCCGGCGCGAAGGTCGCCGATATCACGGTGGATGGATTGGATGAGACGGATCATCATCATCGAAAAGCCGAGCGGCACCGCAATCAGGAACCAGACGCGGATAATCCTCAACCCATCGGTGACATTAACGTATTTAAACGAGACCAGGACCGGGTCCATGGACCAGTAAATGGCCATACAGGCTAAAATCGCCGTCATCACGTCACCGAACAGATAAATCAAGGCGACGCCCCTTGGCGGCAGGTAATGGGTGATCACGTCAATTCGGATATGGGCGCGTTCGCGCACGGCGGTGGAGGCGCCGATCCAAACCAGATAGATGAAGGCGTAGCGCGCCGTCTCTTCCCCCCACACCGACGAATACAGAAAGACAAAGCGCCGGATGACTTCGATAAAAATGGCCATGACGATGAAGCTGTACAACACCAACAGCAACCAGCGTTCGCCGTTACGGTCTATGGCTTGAAGAATTTTTCGCATTTGTCCTCGTCAAAAACAGGGGCCTAAACCAGGGGCAATTGATGAGGCGGACGGCAATCCTGCCGCCCGCCTCCAATTTCCGTTCGCCGTTAAAGACGCCTACACATCGTGGACGTAATACCGGCCCTGTGTCTGCGCGGCCTCATACATTTTGTCGAAGTTCTTGATGGAGCCACCGAGTTTAATCTTCCACTCGTCCCATGCCTTGAGCTGATGACCGGCGGCCTCGGCCCACTGGGCCAATTCGCCCTTGGTCGGCACGTAGAACTTGACGCCGGCCTTGGCCATTTCAGCCATGGCGAAAGCGCGCGATGCCGGAACCTGGGCCAAATTCTGGGCGAAGGTGACTTCGCTGGCGAAGTCGATGCCTTCCTGGACGTCTTTCGGAAGACTTTCAAACCAGGCCAGGTTACAGGAATAGACTTGGCTATCGGGGACCGAGCGGTTGAAGGTAACCCACGACAGGATGTCCTTGAAGCCGAAGGCGTAGAGCGCCTCGACCGCAGGGTCCAGCGCGTCGGCGACGCCCTGTTTGATGGCGGTCGGCGTCTCGCCCCAGGCAACCGGCGTCGCATTGGCGCCGAGCAGACGGTAGAACTGTTGCAGAATCTTCGACCCCGGTACCCGGAACTTGATGCCCTTGAGGTCGTCCGGGGTCTTGAACGGCTTGTCGTCGAGGCCCTTGCGTTTTGCCGCCGTGCGCGGATCGATGCAGAAGAAAAACAACGGCTTGAAGCCCTTGGCGCGGACCCTGGACACGACTTCCTTTTGCCAGACATCGGAGGTGATCAGGTTGGTGAAGCGTTGGTTTTCACCGCACCAGTAGGGCAGGTTGATCATATCGACCGCCGGTGCGAAGGGGGCGAAGTTGGACAGCGAATGTTGCGCCGCCTGGATGGTGCCGGATTGAACCTTTTGCGCGAGTTTGGTGCCGACGCCCAGTTGGCCGCCGGGGCCGAGTTTCACATAAACCTGGCCGTTGGTCAGGTTCTGGATGTTTTCCTTGAGGTTCAACTGCATGATCGGATAGGACCGCGTCGTGCCGATGCGGTACGCGGTTCCAATCGTCATCGTGTGTTTGGCGGCGCCTTGGCGTTCTTTCTCTTCCATGGCCGTCTGGGCCAGCGCCGGGCTGCTGGACAGAGTGCCGGCGGCGGCAGCGACGAGGGCGGTTGTCACCCCGAACTTTGCGGTTGCGCTGATGAACTTACGTCGGCTGACATCTCCGACCAATTCGATGGTGACTTTTCCTTCTGTTTCGTCCGTCATGGTGATCTCCCAACAATTGTTAATTTTCAACCTTTCCCGGACCCGGGTCAGGCATTTTTTGATCCCTGTTTACCAATTTCTCTCGGCCAATTGCGGCCAGAGTAAAAAAAAACGCTATCGTAAGCAGGAGTAGAAATTCGGCAACGTCACTCAGCAAAAATGGGACTTGCCAGCCGAAGCTGATCTTGGCCTTGCCCAAAAGAACATTGAGCCAGAACAGCAAAAACAGCAGCGCAAAAGCACCAAGGTTCAACCGATTCAGCTTCCGGAGCTTTTGGTTTTCCAACAAGGTTTATGCCCTCCCTTGGCAGTATTTTTCGTTTTTTTTGGGGAGAGATTGCCTTTTTTCTCCCTAAATAAGAGCTTAATACATTCCCAGGGAGGGTTGTCAATAATTGGAACGGGGATGTCCACTTCTGGCTATTAGCGGACATTCATGCATACCCTGAATTATGTCCGCTTTGCCCCCGAAAGCGGACATTTTTTGAGCAGTCGCAAAATGTCCGCTAATGACCCAAAGCGGACATTGGCGCATTCACACACTGTTTTGGCGCGCGCCAAGTCTCCTAAATGAATTTTTGATTCTAAGTGTTCGGTTGATGGCTTACCTGTAATACGGGACCGCGATGCCAATGACCTGGAAATCGAGGGGTGAGACCTGAGGCTGGACATCTTCGGGAATTCCGACTCGCGCCGCGGCCAGGCGTTCACTTTGTGCCGCGTTCGTTTTCGCAAGTTCATCTTTGTCCTTGTCTGCCTCACCAACTTTTTTCACTGGCTGCCCCGGCATTATCGGTGCTTGATTTTTTACTCCAGCCGGCGTCGTACTCGGAACCAGAGAAGACACCTTCTTATCCTTGCCTTTGGCCACAATCTTTGACGGCGTCGCCATCGGTTGCGGTGTCGCTTGCGGTGTTGCCTGTGGGATCGCATCCGGTGACGCCATGGGCTGCGGTGTCGCCAGTGGCTTCGCCTGCGGTATGGCGTCCGGCGTTGCCATGGGCTGTGGAATGGCATCCGGCGTCGCCTGTGGTATAGCAGCCGGAGACAGGACAGGTGAAATCAACTTTGGCAGAGACGGAACAGGATATCCCGTCAGTGGGTTTCGCGAACCCTGGAATTTCGGGTAATCGACAAAACCTGGCAGCAAATCCGGGGCCTTAATCTCAGCAATCACGGGCGGAACGGCA
>JAZFSL010000151.1:0-5928 GCA_036446135.1 Rhodospirillales bacterium
CGTCATAACCAGCCCTCCCTTAATATTTATTATCACCCAAAGACGTTAAATGCGATTTCGAGAAACGTCACAGTACGCTTTAACCTACCCAAAATGCGCCGTCGTTGTAATGGCGAAATGGCGTTGCCTACCCGTCCTCAACAGCCGACTTTCGCCGGCAGGGATGGTGTCCGCTTCTGGCTAATTAACGGACATTCAGCCACACCCCGAATTATGTCCGCTTTACCCCTTAAAGCAGACATTTTAGGCAGGCATGACAAAGGCCTAGCCCAGATCAGCGGCCTTTCTTGGCGGTTGATGGCGTTTTCCGCTTCCGTTTCTTTGCTTTGCCCTTGACGACGTTACAAATGGCATCGTGGAGAATCGAGAGCGCACGGTCCACTTCCTCGTCGGTCGAGGTCATCGGCGGCACCAGGCGGATGACGTTCTCCAGGCCTCGGGTGCCGCGGGTTTGAAAAATCAGCCCCTTCTTGAGAGCATAGGCGGCGATCTGTTTCACGGCCGCGTTGGCTGGCGTCTTCTTTTCACGGTCGTTGACCAGCTCGATTCCCAGCAGCACGCCGCGGCCACGGATGTCACCGATCAATTCGTGCTCCTTAGCCATCTTGCGAAACGCACCCTTGATGCGCTTCTCGATGCGCGCTGCGCAGTTAGCCAAGTTTTCGTCGACGATGATGTTGAGGCTTTCCTCGCCGGCAGCGCAGAGTAAGGGGTCTGTGGCGTGGGAGCGGGTTGCAAAGTAGCCGTTCTTGACAGCACGCTGGGCGATCTTGGTCGAGGTGCAGACGGCACTGATCGGCAGCCCGCCTCCTAAATGCTTCGATAGCGCGATAATGTCCGGCATCACGCCTTCTTCGTGCTGGAAACCGAACATCTTGCCAGTTTTGCCGAGGCCGGTCTGGGCCTCGTCCAGTATAAACAACATACCACGTTCGTGGCAGGCCTCTTGTACCCGCTTGTAGAATCCTTCCGGCGGCACGATCACACCGCCAGCGCTTAGGATAGGTTCGCCGATGAAAGCCGCCGGTTTGGAGGTGAAATTGGCATCGGCCAGTTCCAGGCTGGTTGTCAGGCATTGAATGTCACAACTCGGGAACTTCAGTTTCAAGGGGCAACGGTAGCAATAGGGGGCGAGGACGGCCGAGGTGGCCGGCGCCACGACACTGTGGCGGTGGCGATTCCAATTGAAGGACAGCGACCGGGTCAGGTACGAGGTCGAACCGTGCAGGCCGGCGTGCATGCCGAGGACGTCGACACCACCAGTGGCCTTGCGGGCCAGGTCGATGGCGCCCTCAATGGAGTCGCTGCCGGAGACTAGGAACAGGGAGCGCTGCAGTGGCTTCGGCAGCAGCTTTCCAAGTCGCTGGTGGAGTCGTAACCGCGGTATGTTCAGCATGACGTTGGAGGCATGCATCATTGTCTTCAAGGTCTTCTCGATGATTGCCACCATGCGCGGGTGCTGGTGACTTATTGCCGCCCCCATCTGCCCCGATTGGAAATCCAGGTATTCCTTGCCATTGATATCAGTGACCGTGCGGTCCTTGCTTTTGACCAGGATGGGCTGGTCCTCGATGCCGCCCATGTAGCTGGAGCGTTCGGTAGGGAACATCCATCTTGAGACAATCTGCTTGGCCTTGGCTTTGTTCACGGTAGAAATCCTTTTTTGCTGGGCGCGCACTTATTGTCGCGGTTAGGATGAGACATACATGACTAAAAAAGACGAATTTGTCACGTTTATGGGTGTACCGCGTGCCGATACGTTCACGCGGGCCGGCGCCGCCATCCTCGGAATCCCCTTCGAACGCATTGGCCATCGCGTGCGCACAGGCTCAGATCTCGGTCCCGCCGCCATTCGGGAACAGTCGTGCTTGCTACGGCCGTACCAGCCGCCACATGCGGACTTCGACCCCCTTGAGCGTCTCAATGTCGTCGATTGTGGGGATATGGACATCGCGGCTGGCGATGTGGCCGTGGCATACGATTCCATCACCGCGGCGGTCGATGGTATCCTCACCGACGCGGTGGTTCCAGTGACCCTCGGTGGTGACGGTAGCGTCACGCTGCCGCAGCTCCGCGCCGCCGCCCGCTCCCACGGCCCTTTAGCTTTGGTGCACATCGACGCTCACACGGATACAGGCCCCGGAAAGACCTCGGGTGAACTCAGCCCTTCGACAACCTTCACCCGCGCCGCCGAGGAAGGGTTGCTCGATATGAACCGGGCGTTCCACGTCGGCGTTCGCGGAACGCAACGCTTTAAGGGTGTCATCCCATTCTCGTGCGATCTCGGGTTCGAGGTTATTACCGGGGGCGATCTGTTCCGTCGCGGCATGAGCGAAACCGGCGCCTATCTTCGCCACCGAATCGGGGATCGACCGGCCTACCTCTGTTTTGACATGGACTTTTTCGATCCGTCCTGTGCCCCGGGCGTGTGCCAACCGGAGTGCGGTGGCGCAACGGCCAGGGAAGGTCTGGAACTGCTGCAATCCCTTACCGGCACGAAATTTGCTGTTTTCGACGTCAATACGGTCAGCCCACCCCAAGACATTGGAGGCATGACAGCCCTGCTCGCTGCCCGTGTCCTCCTCGAATGCCTAGCGCTGGCCTGTCAAACGGGATCAGTCACCTCATAACAAGCACGACTTATTGAATTAATAATCCGACCCAATGTCTGCTTTTGGCTATTAGCGGACATTTTGAGCCATGGCCAATTATGTCCGTTATTACCTCGAAAGCGGACATTCAGAGGGTAGCCGCAAAACGTCCGCTTATGAACCAGAACGGACATCGGTCGTCATTTGCGGGTTAAAGTCTTTGCAGACTAACCCGATGGGGAAAGCAGCCGGTCCATCCCATTAGCGGACATTTGCCAATTTTCGTAAATTAGCAAAAGATAGCCATCAAGATTGTAACAATATGTGCAGCCCAAGGGGACAAAATGAAAAATCTGGGTCAATTTGATTATGTTATCGTCGGAGCTGGTAGCGCAGGGTGCGTGCTCGCCAACCGGTTATCAGAAAATCCGGCCAACAAGGTGGCGCTTTTGGAAGCCGGCGGAAAGGACAACTACATCTGGATCCACATTCCGGTTGGATATCTATTTTGCATGGGCAACCCGCGTACCGACTGGGGCTTCGCCACGGACCCTTCGCCTGGCCTGAATGGCCGTTCTCTGGGCTATCCGCGGGGTCGCGTGCTCGGCGGATGCTCGTCCATCAATGGTATGATCTATATGCGAGGTCAGGCTAGGGATTATGACCATTGGCGGCAGCTCGGCAATTCCGGTTGGGGCTGGGATGACATCCTACCCTATTTTTTGAAATCAGAAGACCAAGCGGCAATGCCCGCTGACGATATGCATAATGCCGGCGGTGAATGGCGTATTGAAAAACAGCGATTGAGCTGGGAGATTTTAGACGCCTTCCGGGATGCTGCGGAGCAGGCTGGAATCCCCAAGACAAACGACTTCAACCGCGGCAACAACGAAGGGTGCGACTATTTCCAGGTTAATCAACGTCGTGGTCGGCGCTGGAGCACATCAAAAGGCTTCCTAAAGCCAGCTATGAACCGCCCCAACCTTCGGGTCTTTACACAAGCCCAGGTAAAAAAGCTAAGAATAGAGGATGGGCGCGCAACCGGACTGGAACTACGTCATGGCCCCGATGATGCGGTAATAGACGCAGCCGGAGAAGTCATTCTATCGGCGGGCTCAATTGGTTCACCTCAAATACTTCAACTCTCTGGCGTTGGGTCAGGGGTGCTTTTGAAAGAACACGATATAGAGCCCTTGCACATCCTGCCTGGCGTTGGCGAGAATCTGCAAGACCATCTTCAAATCCGCTGTGCCTACAAAGTAAAAGGCATCGCAACATTGAATGAACGAGCCAACAGCCTGATCGGGAAAATAGGGATTGGCCTTGAATATGCCTTTTTAAGGCGTGGCCCCATGTCCATGTCGCCATCTCAGTTGGGGGCTTTTGTCAAATCCGATCCAGCACTGGAAACACCAAACCTAGAATACCATGTGCAGCCTCTGACCTTGGAGAAATTCGGCGAGCCTTTACACCCGTTCCCCGCCTTTACTGCAAGTGTGTGTAATTTGCGACCGGAAAGTCGGGGCCATGTCAAAATTAAGACACCAGACCCCTTCGCGGCTCCCTCAATCCAGCCCAATTATTTATCAACTCATGGTGACCGCCTCGTTGCAGCTGAATCAATCAGGCTTACACGCCGTATTGTCGCTCAACCGGCTCTGGAAAAATACCAGCCCGAAGAATTCATGCCGGAAGAAAATCCGCAAACTGACGACGAACTTGCTAAGGCCGCCGGCGATGTCGGAACTACAATTTTTCATCCAATCGGAACTTGTAAAATGGGCTCAGACGACATGGCGGTGGTCGATGATCGTCTTCGTGTACGGGGGATCAGTGGCCTCAGGGTGGTAGATGCCTCGATTATGCCCACCATCACCAGCGGCAACACCAACTCACCCGTTATTATGATTGCCGAGAAGGCATCAGACATGATCCTGCAGGATAGAAAATCCGGATAAGCCTGAAAGAACTCTGCCACAATTAGAACCAGCGGCATGGCTGGATGTCCGCTCTTGGCTACTAGCGGACATTCAGCCATCTGATGATTTATGTCTGCTTTACCCCCAAAAGCGGACATCCAGCCAGAATTTAAAGATGTAATCTTGCGAAAGCCCCTGAATGTCTGCTTTCGGGGTAAGAACGGACATTATATCGCATACCCCAGAATGTCCGCTAATAGCCATAAGCGGACATTAAACCCCATTTCCAAGAACTGTAAGATAGGCGTTTTTCCACCGAAACTCATCATCTTGACAGAGGTCAAGGGTTCCTTGTCGGCCTTAGATATGATCACTATGAATTTGAAGGCTATCTGGGAAAGAGCGGAGTATAGATAGAATGATACCAACCAAGGCCAGACTCATCCTTACGACCACCGGATGTGTTGCCGTCATCTTCCTCGGTGTGGTGGCGCACTACGTCGGCGCGTCCAATGCACGCATGACCGCCGAAGAAGTCAATAGAGTCATAATCCCCGAAGTCCTTGCCATTCAGGACATGCGATATGGAGTCGTTCGAATTGTCGCCTCGACGACCGAGCTACTTCTGATTCGTTTAGACGGGGTGGAATCTGAGCAGACGAAAGCGGGCGAAAGGGACTTCATCGAGAAGGGTAGTGCTATCTTTGTCGACGCCTTGCGCCGCTACACCACCCTTCACCATAGGCTGGCCGAGCCGAACAAGGAGTCGTTCGTCCCCACTTTAAGCGCCGCCTATGATGCACTGTTAAAAACTTCCCAGGACCTTGTTGCCCTTCACGAGCAAGGTAAATCAATCGTCGAAAGCAAGGAAGTTTTTGAGGATCAGGAGCGAGCGGTACTGGAGATCATCGACACCCACTTTTCTGTCGAAATAGGTGACGCTAAACGGGCGTTGAGACAGTCCGTTCAGAACATTGATAAAATGGTATTCTTGACGGTGGCAATTGGTGCTATCGCCGTTGCCGTTTTTGTCGGTTACGGATTCTACGTTGTCGGGGTGTTTCGCGTACTCCTAGCCGAGGTAGTAGAGAGAAAGAAGGCGGAAGAACAACTCCATAAGCTGTCACTCGCCGTCGAGCAAAGCCCGGCCTCCGTCGTCATCACCGATACCGACGGCACTATCGAATATGTTAATAAGAGATTCACCGAGATCACTGGCTATTCTTCTGAGGAGGCC
Organism: Rhodospirillales bacterium; assembly: GCA_036446135.1. Lineage (GTDB taxonomy): Bacteria > Pseudomonadota > Alphaproteobacteria > Rhodospirillales > Casp-alpha2 > Casp-alpha2. The sequence continues at coordinate 5,748 of JAZFSL010000151.1, forward strand.
ATCGGCCAGAACCCTGGACTATTGAAGTCCGGCGAAACTTCCGATGCCGTCTACGAAAATCTCTGGGCAACGATTAAATCGGGCGAAGAATGGCACGGTACGCTTCGCAATAAGCGCAAGGATGGATCCGTGTACCTTAGCGGCGCCTCCATCTCACCGATTATCGGGCAGAACGGCACCA
>JAZFSL010000152.1:0-7242 GCA_036446135.1 Rhodospirillales bacterium
GTGCTGCTGATTGCGTGTCCCTGCGCCATGGGTCTGGCGACGCCGACGGCGATTATGGTCGGCACCGGCAAGGGGGCGGAACTGGGCGTGCTGATCCGCAAAGGGACTGCGCTGGAGCAACTGGCCAAGGTCGACACAATAATTCTCGACAAAACCGGCACCCTGACCCTGGGCCAGCCGGAGATGACGGATTTTGTGGTGCTGAATGGAGAGGAGGGGGGTGTATTGTCCCTCGTCGCCGCAGCGGAATCCAAAAGCGAGCACCCCATCGCCGAAGCTATTGTCTGCGCCACCAAAGAGCGCGGCCTGGAAATCCCGCAGGCGACGTCTTTTCAGGCCGAACCCGGATACGGCATCGAGGCGACGGCGGGGGGGCATAAAATTCAGGTCGGGGCGGACCGCTATATGGAACGACTCGGGATTGATCTTGGCGAGGAGGTTTCACAGGCATCTGAAATGGCGGGGCAGGGTAGGACGCCGCTGTATGCAGCCATTGATGGCTCGCTGGCCTGTATTATCGCCGTCGCCGACCCACTGAAGGAAAGCAGCAGCAAAGCTGTCGGCGCCATTCACGAACTCGGCCTGGAAGCAGCAATGTTGACCGGCGATAACAAGCGCACCGCCGACGCTATTGCCGCCCAAGTCGGTATTGATCGTGTCATGGCCGAGATCTTACCGGAGACAAAGGCCGAAGAAGTCAAACGGCTGCAAGCCGAAGGTCGCAAGGTGGCCTTTGTCGGCGACGGCATCAACGATGCCCCCGCGCTGGCACAGTCCGACGTCGGCATTGCCATCGGCACCGGCACGGACATTGCCATCGAGGCCGGCGACGTCATTTTGATGTCCGGCGATCTGTTGGGCATCGTCAACGCGCTGGCGCTGGCGAAACGCACCATGCGCACCATCCGGCTTAATTTTTTCTGGGCCTACGCATACAACGTCGCCTTGATCCCGGTGGCGGCGGGGGCGCTGTATCCTTTGTGGGGGGTGTTGCTTAACCCTATGCTGGCAGCAGGCGCCATGAGTTTTTCAAGCATATTTGTCGTCACGAATTCACTTCGGCTCAGGGGTTTTAAGCCCCCTATGGCAATTTATTCCAGTAAAACAGGAGAACTGGCATGAACATCGGCAACGTAGCAACGGAATCCGGCGTTCCGGCGAAAACCATCCGGTATTATGAGAGCATCGGCCTGATCCCGCAGGCGACGCGGGCGGAAAACGGCTATCGTCATTACACCGATTTTGACATTGAAACCCTGAAATTTATTCAACAATCCCGCCGACTTGGGTTTTCGGTCAAAGATGTCGGTGATTTATTGGGGCTTTGGCAGGACAAGAACCGTTCCAGCGCAGACGTCAAAAAAATGGCTTTGCGACATATTTCAGAGGTCGAAAAGCGGATCGACGAATTGCAGTCCATCCGCAGCACGTTGCTCGATTTGACCAAAAAATGCCACGGCGACGATCGGCCGGACTGTCCTATCCTTAACGATCTGGCGGGTGCTAATAAATAACACCTTAAAGCGCAATAGGTTAGGGGAGAAAATGGGCATGCAAGAGAGGATCCCCCATTGCCATCGGTCACCCCCGCGAAGTGACCCTGAAAGCGCTGGGGGCGTGGCTGAAAGAAATCTAGTCCAAGGAGTTTCGACTGGTGACGTTATCAAGCGTCATTAAAAGCCCTTGACCTTCCAGTGGCTGGAAAGGGTTTAATAGGGTATGAAATTCTTGACGGGAGATAACCATGGCAAAGACCTACAATGTTCTGGGCATGACCTGCCAAGGTTGCGCCAATGCGGTTAGCAACGCGATCAAAGAAGCCGTTCCCGACGCAACGATTGACGTAAACCTGGAAAGCAACGCCGTAACCGTCGAAAGCACTGCGGGCACCGAGAACGATTCCAAAGTCAAAAAAGCCGTCGAAGTGGCCGGGTTCGAATACGCGGGCGCCGCTTAAGTCCCGAACTTCACCGCTTCCTCGACCGCCCGAATCAGGGCCTTGGCCTTATTGCAGCTTTCCTGGTATTCGCCTTCCGGATCGCTGTCGGCAACGACGCCGCTGCCGGCCTGAATGTAGATCGTCTCGTCCTTGATGACGGCGGTTCGAAGCGCAATACAGGTATCCATATCACCATTGGCGCCGAAATATCCGATGCATCCGCCATAAACGCCCCGACGCTCGGTCTCCAGTTCATCAATTATTTCCATCGACCGGACCTTGGGTGCGCCGGAAACGGTGCCCGCCGGAAACCCGGCCAGCAGCGCGTCTATAGAATCGTATTTCGGGTCCAGGTCGCCCTCGACATTGGAAGCGATATGCATGACGTGGGAATAGAATTCGACAATAAATTGTTCCGTAACCTTGACCGTGCCGACTTTGGCAACGCGCCCGACATCATTGCGCCCCAAGTCAAGAAGCATCAGATGCTCAGCAATTTCCTTCGGGTCCGCCAACAAATCCTTGACCAGGGCCTCATCTTCTTGGAGCGTTTCTCCCCGTTTGCGGGTGCCGGCCAGGGGCCGCAACGTAATTTTCCCGTCGCGCACCCTAACAAGAATTTCGGGGCTCGAACCGACAATGGAAAAATCACCGAAATCGAGAAAAAACAGAAACGGCGACGGGTTCAGCCTTCTCAACGCCCGGTAAAAAGAAAATGGCGGCAAGGGAAACGGCAGCTTGAAGCGCTGTGACGGAACAACCTGAAAGGCGTCACCGGCAACGATGTATTCGACCGCCTTTTTTACCATCCCGTGGAACCCTTCGCGGGTCATATTCGAAACCGGTTCGGAAAATTCATCGACGACGGATGGGATGGGCAGAGGCCTGGAAGAAGCGGCTTCGAAATCACTAACGACGCCCGCCAACCGTGCGCAAGCTGCCTTGTAGGCTTCCTCGGCGCTGACCTCGGGGGCGGGCCAGACCGGGGTCACGATAGAAACCTTATCCTCAAGAGAATCAAAAACCGCCATCACCGTCGGCCTGACAAAAATGCTGTCGGGAACGCTCAAGACATCAGGATTGTCATCGGGCAGTTTCTCAGCCAGCCGAACCATATCGTAGGACATGTAACCGACAAGACTGGAAGCCATAGGCGGCAGACTGTCAGGCATTTCGATGCGGGATTCCCCAACCACGCAGCGCAGTGATTCAACGGCGCCTGACTTTTCCGCCACGGAACACGAAACAAAGGCGTCCGGGTCAATGGTGGCCGTCCGATTGATTTCGGTCCTGTCACCAAAACAACGCCAGATCAAATCCGGCTGCAGACCGATAAAGGAATAACGGCCGCGAATTTCTCCGCCTTCCACCGATTCAAGCAGGAAACTGTTGGGCCGTCCCTGGGCCAGCTTTAGCATCGCCGAAACCGGGGTCTCCAGATCGGAAACCAACGTTGTCCAGACGACTTGCGAAACCCCGCTGCCGTCTGCGCCATGGGTTTCAAAGAACGCCGATTTATCAGGAAATATCTTCATGGCCCCGGATCAACGCCCTGGAGCGCGCCCACTGCTACGCCCGCTCCCGATGAGAAGGGAATCAACGGATTCTTGATTGAGGGTAACCCCGAACCGCTGCCGGTAGGCCCCGGAAAGTTGTCCAAGAATATCTAATTCAATAGCAGTTCCGATCTGTCCTGACAGGGCTTTGACGCCTTGGGCATCCTTAGCCGGATCGGCGGCAACGATTTTCTTGAGCCGGGCCACGGCATACCCGCCATCAATTCTTGCCATGACCGCCTGACCCGGCTTGCTGGCAAACACCTTGGTAATTAATGCCTGGGGCAGGCCCGTGTCATTTTTTTGCAGCTGGCGGAGAAATGCAGGAGATGTCTTGAAACTAATCCGCATCTCACTGGAAATGGCGTCAAACCCCGCGCCGCCGTTTACCCGCTCGACAACAGATTTTGCCACTTTCTTCGATTTTTCCGCCCGTTTATCCGCCTTCCAGGCTTTCGTAACTTCATCTTTGATGGTGGCCACGGGTTTCAGGGCCGGCGCCGTCACGCCATCAACTCTTAGAACAAAATACCCGTCTTCTCCGATTTCGGTGAGGGGGCTGTCGCCGCCTTCATTCGTGGAAAAGGCAAGTTTAAGAAAACTGCCGCCCGGAAGCGATTCTAATGCCTTGCCGGATTTATCCTTGCCGGATGAATCCAGGGCACTGATTTTTTCGACTTTGACATTCAACTGGGTTGCCGCTTCTTCTAGGACCGCTCCACCGGCAAGGGCGTCTTCCAGCTTATTCGCCAAATCAAACAGGCTATCCACCGCCTTTTCATGGGCAATGGCCTTGCTTAGCGTTTCTTTGACCTCGTCTAGGGTCTTAATGCCACCCTTGACGATTCCGGAAGCTCTAAACAGGTGCCAGCCCAGAACACTTTTCACCGGTTGGCTGACTTCACCCTCTTTAAGATTGAATGCCACCTCGATCAATTCAGGGAAAGGCAATCCCAGCCGGTTCAACCGGCCCAGGTCAATCGTCTCCTCGTCCAAATTGGCCACATCCTTGGCAACGGTTACGAACTTTCCTCCGTCATCAATGGCCTTTTTCGCCTGGCGGGAAACTTTTTCTTCATCGACGAGAATCTGTTGAATTTGCCGGGTTTCCTTAACGCTAAATTCGTCGATCCGAGCCTCATACGCCTCTTTGACATCTTCGCCGCTGACCGTGATTTCCGCCGCCAGATCCTTGGCTGCAAGGCGAAGCACCGTCAGGGTGCGGTATTCCGGCGCGGTAAAGCGGCTAGCATTTTTCTTGTGAAAAGCCGTCAATGTCGCCGCATTCGGATCGGGAATGTTTTTCCGGGCGCTGTCCTTAATTTCGATGGTTTCGGCGATTCGCTTTTCCTGCTGCAATCGGTACATCGAGGCGACCATCGATTTTGGCGCTGCCTTGGTGCTGAAGCTGTCGATCAACTGGTATCGTCCCATTTGCTGGCGAAGCTGGGCAATGTAGCCGGATTCCGTCAAAAGGTTTTCATTCAGCAATTGTTGAAAACGGTTCCGATCGAACCCGCCCAGCCCCTGAAAGTTGGCATTGTTTCTGATTGTATTGCGCACCAGATCGTCACTGACGGCCACACCCAACTTCATCGCCGCAAGATGGAGAGAGGCATCGTTGATGCGGCGCTGAATAACAGTATCGACTATGCCCAACGCCTTTGCCTGTTCGATTCCAAACTGATTGCCGAACAACGGCCGAAGTCGTCTGATTTCCCGGCGCACCTCGTCTTCGACCTCAGCCATTTCTACTTTCTCATCGCCGACTTCGAACAAGATCGGCGATGGCGCGCCGACAAGGCCGACCATGTCGCCAATGCCCCAGGCGCCGAAGCTGAGCATCAGCAACCCGGCCAGAGCCTTGACCAGGAAGGATTTCGTTTTAGAGCGAATCGTGGTCAGCATGATTTTTCAAATTCCAAAAAGGCCGGGAAGGCCAAAATAAAGAGTATAAAGCCTGACAGTCAAAGCGGGCGGCATCATAGAATTGCGGCAATATACCCGCAACCCGGATTTTCGATGTTTATGCCTGCCATCCCGGTATGCTACAAGACGCCCTCACAAATGGTGCTTCGAGACCGGAACACCCGTAAACAAAAATGGAAAAAACCATGCCTCAACTTCGACGTCCCCTACTTGCCGGAAACTGGAAAATGAATAGCCTTCAGGCCGACGGGACCGCGCTGGCCACCGATTTGGCTGGTCGCATGCAGGGCGAAACAGACCCGGCTTTCGATATGCTGGTCTGCCCCCCCTTTACCCTGATCGCAGCAATTGGTCAGGCCATCAAAGGCAGTGCCATATCGCTTGGCGCCCAGGATTGCCATGCCGCTGAAAAAGGCGCCCACACCGGAGATATCTCAGCCGCCATGTTGGTCGACCTGGGGTGCAGTTTTGTTATCGTCGGCCATTCCGAACGCCGGACCGAGCACGCTGAAACGGACACCGAGATCAACACCAAGGCCCAGTCCATTCATGCCGCTGGCCTTATCGCCGTTATCTGCATCGGCGAAACCGAAAAACAACGCGACGACGACATGACCCTCGACGTGGTCAAGACCCAACTCGCCGGCTCGGTGCCTTTGGGAGCGACGGCGGCAAACACGGTCATTGCCTATGAACCGGTCTGGGCCATTGGTACCGGTCGCACGCCGACGAACGAAGAAGTCCAGGAAGTCCACGCCTTTATCCGGGCTGAATTGACGTCCACCCTTGGTGAGTCTGAGGCCGACGGCATCCGGCTGCTTTACGGCGGTTCCATGAAGCCTGAAAACGCCCAGGACCTTTTAGCCCTGGGCGATGTAGACGGCGGCCTGATCGGCGGTGCCAGCCTCAAGGCCGAAGATTTCTGGGCCATCACCAAAAGTTGCGCCGATTAATCGTCACTTGAGTAATTGAGGCTGGTCTTATCGCTCTCGAAGGACTAAAAAGCGCAACTGAAACAGATAACTTATCCGGAATATCCCATGACCGAAGTCGTTCTTATCATCCACCTGATCCTGGCCATAACGCTTGTCGGCCTTGTCCTTATACAGCGTAGCGAAGGCGGCGCGCTGGGCATGGGCGGTGGTGGAGGCGGGGGCATGGGTGGTTTTATGACCGGTCGGGCCGCCGGTGACCTACTGACCCGCTCAACAGCAATAGTGGCGGCATGTTTCATGGCGACCAGCCTGACCCTGGCTATCCTGGCCGCCAACACGCGGTCCTCCGGCTCGCTTCTCGATCAACCTGCCCCGACAACGCAAGCACCGGCCGAGCCCAGCCAGCCCACCGTGCCACTGGCGAAGTAAGGCAAGTGATCTTGAAAGAGATCGCAAAAAAAAACGCCTTAAAGCACCATCGTCGGCTCTTTTCTTTTTACGTTGCAAAATTTTAATGTATTATGTCGGTCCATGACGCGGTTTATCTTCATCACCGGCGGCGTGGTTTCCTCACTTGGTAAGGGTCTTGCTTCCGCATCTCTCGGCGCGGTGCTTCAGGCGCGCGGGTTCAAGGTTCGCCTACGCAAGCTCGATCCCTACATCAATGTCGATCCGGGCACCATGTCGCCGTACCAGCACGGTGAGGTATATGTCACCGACGACGGCGCAGAAACGGACCTCGACCTCGGCCATTATGAACGCTTTACCGGCGTTTCATCCAGGCAAAGCGACAATGTGACCACGGGTCGAATCTATTCCGATGTCATCGCCAAGGAGCGCCGGGGCGATTATCTGGGCGCCACCATCCAGGTCATCCCACACA
>JAZFSL010000153.1:0-2253 GCA_036446135.1 Rhodospirillales bacterium
GGATCGACATAATCATAATCGAGAACCTCGGCAACGGCCTGGTATGTCACTTTGCCTGAATGAACGTTCAGACCTTCCAGGAAATAAACATTGTCGGCCAGGGCCCGCTTGTAGCCTCGGTCGGCAAGATCCAGGATGAAAGGCAAGGTTACATTGTTCAGGGCGTAGGTTGATGTCCGGGGGACGGCGCCTGGCATGTTGGCGACGCAATAATGGACCACGTCATCGACCATGTAGACAGGATCGTCGTGGGTGGTTGCGTGAGACGTTTCAAAACACCCCCCCTGGTCAATGGCAACATCGACAAGAACCGACCCCGCTTTCATTTCCCTGACCATCCCGGCGCTCACCAGTTTTGGCGCGGCGGCGCCCTTGACCAGCACACCGCCGATAACAAGATCAGCGGCCAGGACAAGTTGTTGCAGGGATGACCGGGTAGAATAGACCGTCTTCAGTCCCGACCCGTATGTCCGCGAAAGATGGTTGAGAACATCAGTATTGCGGTCAAGAACCGTAACGTCGGCACCCATGCCCAGGGCAATTTGAATGGCATTCTCGCCGACGACGCCGCCGCCGATAATGACGACGTTTGCCGGCGCGACACCGGGAACGCCACCGATTAAAATCCCCTTGCCGCCGTGGGTGCGCTCAAGATGATGGGCGCCGGCCTGGACCGACAAACGGCCGGCGACCTGAGACATCGGCGCCAGCAACGGCAGGCCACCAGCATTGTCGGTAACCGTTTCATAAGCGATGCAGGTGGCGCCACTGTTGATCAAGTCCTTTGTCTGTTCAGGGTCCGGCGCAAGATGAAGGTAGGTGAACAGCAATTGCCCTTCACGCAGCATTTTGCGTTCGGCGGCTTGCGGTTCTTTGACCTTCACAATCATCTCGGCCGTGGCAAAAACTTCTTCCGCGGTATCGGCAATTCGTGCGCCGGCGGCTTCATAATCCGCGTCGCTATTTCCGATGCCAACACCGGCACCAGCTTCAACAACGACGGCATGCCCGTGGGCTATCACTTCACCGACACTGGCCGGTGTCATGCCGACACGATATTCGTTATTTTTGATTTCCTTCGGAACACCCAACAGCATCTGTCATCTCCATGAGCAACTGATTGTCCATGGATTGTAATCGAAATGGGGGCAAATTATCTTGCTAAGATGGTTAAAAAAATGGAATTATTTAGAATAATATTCGAAATATTTTTATATTAGTAGAATAATATTTGAAAAATGAAACTAGATGATACAGATACTGCGATTTTAAAAAACCTGCAGCCGGAAGGCAGGCTGTCGAATGCTGACTTGGCGGAACGCATCCACCTGTCTCCCTCGGCTTGCCTTCGCCGGGTTCGACAATTGGAAGACAGCGGGATCATTGATGGCTACGCAGCGCTGGTTAATCAAACCGCAATCGGCAAACCTTCTAATATCTTCATCGAGGTATCGCTCGATTCCCAAAGTGAAGACAGCTTGGACGCCTTTGAAAAAGCCGTGGCCAATTGTCCGGAAGTGATGGAGTGTTATCTGATGGCGGGCGACGCAGACTACCTGCTTAGGGTCGTGGCGTCCGACTCGGCCGATTATGAGCGCATTCACAAAACCCATCTATCGCGCTTGCCCCACATTTCGCGCATACGGTCCAGCTTTGCGCTGAGAACGGTCTGTAAAAAGACTGCTTTTGAAATCGGCTAATACCAGGGAACCCGTTTAAGTGACTGACCGGAACGACAGGGCAGACAACAAGTGGCAGGTCTGGATCGACCGTGGCGGCACGTTTACCGACCTCGTCGCCAAGCGCCCCGACGGCACGTTCGTCACGCACAAATTACTGTCTGAAAACCCCGGCCGCTATGAAGACGCTGCCCTGCAGGGCATCCGCGACCTGTTGGAGTTGAAGTCCAGAGACCCGATCCCGCCGGGCGCCATCGAGGTCATCCGCATGGGCACCACGGTCGCCACCAACGCGTTGCTGGAACGATAAGGCGAACGCACTATCCTGGTCATCACCAATGGCTTTGCCGATGGCTTGAGGATTGGATACCAAAACCGCCCGAATTTATTTGAGCGCAATATCCGTCTGCCCGAAATGCTTTACGAAACCGCCATCGAAATCGATGAACGCGTCGATGCTGAAGGCGCCGTCCTGACCGCACCGGATAGCGACACCGTCAGGAAACAACTGACGAAGGCCTTCGATGACGGTATCCGCTCAGCCGCCATCGTCTTCATGCACGGCTACCGGTAT
>JAZFSL010000154.1:0-2577 GCA_036446135.1 Rhodospirillales bacterium
AGGACATTGAGGAAACCCAAGGCGCGGCAGTAAATTATCCGATGATCGGCGACGAGGATCTGGCTGTCGCAAAGCTTTACGGTATGCTTCCGGCGGAAACCCCGGGTTCGGCTGAAGGCCGCACCGCTGCGGATAATCTAACCGTACGCAATGTCTACGTCATCGGTCCGGACAAACAGATCAAACTCATGCTTACTTATCCTATGGCGACGGGCCGAAATTTTGATGAAATTCTTAGGGTTATCGATTCCGTTCAACTCACAGCCAACCATCAGGTAGCGACGCCTGCCAACTGGAAACACGGCGACGAAGTGATTATCGTTCCGGCGGTTTCAGATGAAGCTGCAAAGGAAAAATACCCCGACGGTTGGCGCACCGAAAAACCCTATCTGCGCTACGTGCCAGAGCCAAAATAACCGGGCATCGCCTGACAACGTCAACGCGGCCAGGAATTGTCGAGTCATATCGACAATTCCGCCGCGGTCTCGGTTATTTATTAGTTCGCCTTGAACAAGAATCCTCATCAGTCCGCACTTCAATTCCATCAAGTTTACGCCCGAGGGCGGTAAGATCACGCTCAGCGTGACAGCAACGAACGATCACTACACCATTGAGGTGCCTGTGTATGTTGAAATGTTTCGGTTTGTGTCGGAAATTGTCTTAAAGAGACGCCTTCAAACCATGATGGGTATTTTCATAGCCGAGCCCCTCATAAAAACGAAGCGTGTCAGCGCGAGAATGGTCCGTCGTTAACTGTACAAGCCCACAACTCTCTTCCAATGCTATTTTATGAACTTCCGCCATCAGCAGATTTCCAATGCCCAACCTGCGTGCTGTCTTTGCCACGCGAACGCCTTCGACCTGGGCGCGTTTCATGCCGGTTCGTGAAAGCCCGGGGATGAGAATGATCTGAAGGCAACCGAGGATGGTATCGTCGTCTCCGTGCACGGCCAGCAGATAGTGGTTGCCGCCTTGCGCCTCCATATCATCAAACGCCTTCAAATAGACGTCGCCGTTCTGGCCTCCCGTATCTTCGCGCTCCAAGCCCAAAACGTCATCTGCCAACAAGGCGGCAATGGTAGGAACGTCATTGCGGTTGGCGAAACGGAATAGCACAACGTCAGGTATGTTCGTCATGATTTCAACTCCGAGGTTCGTTGACTTCCATGAATTCATCGATCAATGCCAGGAAAGGCAGGGCGAAATCCCTGAGCTTGGCCTCGCCGACTCCAAAGACCTCGGCGAACTCGGCCTCGTTTGTCGGTTTGTTGGCTGCCATGTCGACCAAGGAACGGTCGCGGAAGATGACATAGGCGGGTACGCCGCGTTCCCGGGCGAATTCCAGCCGCAATTTTTTAAGCGCAGAGAACAAGTTCTCGTCTTTCATGGATAAGGCGGCCTCAGGCAAATCGGCGCTGGCCCGGCTTGCCTTTTGCGTGGCCGCGCCTTTCCGGTGCGTCCGGTCGCGGCGGAAGCGAAACTCGCCGCCGTCTTCCAGCAACGTGCGCCCGGTCTCCGTCAGGTTGAGGCCGCCGTGACCGGCAACGTCGAGGAGCAGATACCCGGCGGCGACTAATTGGCGGATGATCGAGCGCCAGGTATCTTTGTTTTCATCACTGCCGAGACCATAGGCGGGCAGGCGCTGGTGGCCGAGGCTGCGGATTTTTTCCGTATCGGCGCCCAACAGCACATCGATGACATGGACGGCGCCGAACCGATGGCCAGTTTGTTCGATGGCGCCGAGCACATTTTTGGCGTAAACCGTGCCGTCTTCCAGAACTGGCGGGTCGAGGCAGATGTCGCAGTTGCCGCAGGCGGACGAGACCTCGTCGAAATAGGCCAGCAACGCGCAGCGGCGGCATGCCGGTGCTTCGCAATAAGCAATCAGCGCATCGAGCCGTTTGTGTTCGCGGCGCTGATGTTCTTCACCGTCGCCGCCTTCTTCAATAAAAATACGTCGCTGGCGAATATCGTCCAGGCCATAGAGCATAAAAGCGTCCGCCGGTGCGCCATCGCGCCCGGCCCGGCCAAGTTCCTGATAGTATGCTTCCATATTGCCGGGCAGGTTGGCGTGAAAAACGTAGCGCACGTCAGGTTTGTCGATACCCATACCGAAAGCAATGGTCGCGACCATGATGACGCCCGACTCGGTCATAAAAATATCCTGATTTTCAGCACGCACATTGCTGTCCAGCCCGGCATGGTACGCCAACGCCCGAAAGCCGTTTTTCACCAAAAATTCCGCCATCGCTTCGGTTTTTTTACGCGACAGGCAATATACGATACCGCTGTCGCCTATCCGCGCCTTTACGAAACCCAGCAATTGGTGTTTCCAGTCGTGGCGAATTTCCACGGCAAGGCGGATGTTCGGGCGGTCAAACCCGGAAATAAAAATACGCCCCCGGCCGCCAAACAATTTCGCCTGAATATCTTTGCGCGTCGCTTCATCAGCCGTCGCCGTGAACGCCGAAATGGGAACACCGGGGAACAATTCTCCCAACCGGCTCAAAGCTTCATACTCGGGCCGGAAGGATGGTCCCCAGCGCGAAATGCAATGGGCTTCGTCGATGGCGATCT
>JAZFSL010000155.1:0-3298 GCA_036446135.1 Rhodospirillales bacterium
GTTGCGGCGGCGCGGGAACGGCAGGCGGAAGAAATCGACTTTTTCTTCTTCCAGGTCTTCGGCCTCTTCATCGGTGGCCTCGCCATAGATGCTGCGTTCTTCAGCATCGCCATAGTGGATGGCGCGCGCTTCATCGGCGAAATCTTCACCGACGTAATCGCAGTTTTCCTCGACCTCGGCGCGCATCCCGTCGACGGCTTCGAGAATTTTCGCTGCCACTTCCTTGGCCCGCAGTTCATCGGCCCCAGATCGACCGGTTTTACCCTCGCCGGCGCGGCTGTAGATATTCGGCGCCATCGGCGCCTTGGCGACGTTGATGGTGCCGCAATGCGGGCATGACACATCACCCGACGCCTGCTGACTATCATAGGTGGCGCCGTTGCGAAACCAGGCCTCGAAATTATGGCCCTGTTGGCATTTGAGCTGATAAAGAATCATGGCGTGACGCGATCCTTAAAAGTTTTATTTTAGGTTTATGGGCGGTAACAGTGATTTTAGCCATTTAACGAGATAAAGACATAGAATAAAACGCTTAATAAATGGAAAACGTGCAAGACGATAAAACCCGGCGCCGGCATCTGCGGATCACCGCCCCGTCGCCATGGCTGATGCGGTTCACTCACCTGATCGCGCCAGCGGGCCGGGTTTTAGACCTTGCCACCGGTGGTGGCCGCAATGCCCGCCACCTGCTTGGCCTCGGCCACCCGGTGACGCTCGTCGACAAAGACACGTCTTCTCTCACTGATCTCAGCGACGACAAGGCGGTTGAAATTTATAAGGTCGATCTGGAAGACGGTAAAGACGTATTTTCCCCTGGCGGCGTGCTGGCCGGGCGCACGTTTCAGGCCATTGTCGTCATCAACTATCTGCACCGGCCGCTGATGGGCGCATTGTTAAGCGCGCTGGCCCCCGGCGGGGTGCTGATTTATGAGACTTTCGCGCGCGGCAACGAAGCCTTCGTCCGACCCCGTAATCCGGATCATCTGCTGAAAAGCGGTGAGTTGCTGGATTGGGTCAGCGGTAAATTACAGGTCGTCAGCTATGAGCATGGCATCATCCGTGCCGCCGACATCGAAGGCGTCAAACAACGCCTGTGCGCGATCAAGGACTTGAGCCCCAGCACACGCGATGATAACGAGCCCCAAGCCCATCCTGTTTCTCAAAGCGTTTAGCTGAAATCCCGGGCGTGCGTCAGCGCCGGGATGGTCTTGCGGGCGGCGGTGACTTCGGCGGGATCAATCTCGGCGATGATAAAGCCTTTTTCTTCCCCGCCATCGGCCAGCACCTCGCCCCAGGGATTGATGATCAGCGAATGACCATACGTCTTGCGGCCGTTTTCGTGAACGCCACATTGCGCCGGTGCAAACACAAAACAACCATTCTCGATCGCCCGGGCGCGCTGCAAAACGTGCCAATGCACCCTGCCCGTTGGCCGGGTAAAGGCGGCGGGCACGGAGAGAAAATCCGCGCCCCGCTTCGCCAACGCCCAGTACAGTTGGGGAAAGCGCAAATCGTAACAGATCGTCATCCCGAGGGTCCCCCACGGCGTATCGGCGGTGACGGCCTCGGCGCCCGCCTCATACGCCTTCGATTCCCGGTACACTTCGCCGTCACCGAGATCGACGTCGAACATGTGGATCTTATCGTAATGGGCGCGGACATCGCCTTCGGCGTCGATCAAAAAGGACCGGCTGGCGGCGGCGCCGTTTTCTTTCAGCTTAACCAGAGAACCGGCCAGCAACCAGACGCCTAAATCCCCGGCCAGGGCCTGAAACCCGGACAGCCCGGCGTCGCCGTCATCGGCGGTGATTTTTTCGAGCCGCGCTTTGCCGTTGATTTCCATCAGGTTGACGGTTTCCGGCAGCAAAACAAAATCCGCCCCGGCGGCAACGGCGTCACGCACCCCCTGGCTGGCAGCCTCGACATTGGCAGCGATGTCCAAGCCGGTGGTCGTTTGCACACAAGCAACGTGGAAGGGGCCGCTCATCCGCCGCCCACTCCATCCGCGGCTCCGTCGATAACAGTATTCAACCCAAGGCGGGCGTCGAGTTCATCGTCAACGTCCATCTCCATGATCTCGACACAATCGCCTAAGTGCTCGCCATCGACAAAAATCTGCGGCACCGTGCGGCTGCCGCCGGCGCGCTCGGTCAATTCCCGGCGCAGGGTTGATCTCATCATCACGTCAATTTCCGTATACGTTACGCCCTTTTTATCGAGCAACCGCTTGACAGCAATGCAAAAAGGGCAAAAGGGCGTCGTATAGATTTCGATGTCGGCCACGCGTCGGATCCTCATCGTGGGGAAAATGTTTCCGGGCGACGGAGATATTAGCGATTTTCCTTCCGAAATAAAGGGCCCAGGCAGAACACATCGGCGGCGTCAGAAAACCGACCTGCTTCCAGCAATCGCCGCAGAGCATCCCGGCTTCTTCCACTAGAACGCTGCACGACGGGCATTGCGGCGGCAGCAGGGCATTCAAGGCATGACCGGCCAGCCGTTTCAGGGACAGCATGTCGCCTTGAGGATTGGTAGGGGCGTTTATGGCGGGCTCCGTCTGTGTCATAACCTCAGAATGTCCGAATCAATAACCGTCTTCAACCGCCAAACCGTGCGCCGCCACCGGGCCAGAGCAGCAAAGAGCGCCGCCGGGATGGCCGCCCGGGACCCCGGCCGGGATGATTTCCTGTTTGCCGAGAGCGCCGAGCGGTTATGCGACCGGCTCAGCGACGTCACGAGGACGTTTCCCCTAGCCCTTGATCTCGGCTGTCACAGCGGCCATCTAGCCAACACCTTAGGCCGCCGCGGCGCCATCGACACCCTGGTGCAATGCGATCTGGCCCCGGAAATGGTTGTGGCGGCTTCGGGTCTGCGCCTTGCCGCCGACGAAGAAGCCATCCCCTTCGGCCCCGACACCTTTGATCTGGTTTTGAGCAATCTGTCGCTGCACTGGGTCAACGATTTGCCCGGCGCCTTGCTGCAAATTCGCCACGCCCTAAAACCCGACGGCCTGTTCCTGGGCGCCATGCTCGGCGGCGAGACATTAAAAGAACTGCGCCAAGCCCTGTCCGAGGCCGAGATCACGCAAGAAAACGGGCTGTCGCCCCGCATCTCGCCCATGGCCGGCGTCAGGGACCTGGGCGGACTGCTGCAACGCGCCGGGTTCGCCCTGCCGGTGGTCGACACGGACACCATTACCGTCATCTACTCAGACCCCATGACGCTGTTGGCGGACCTGCGCGCCATGGGGGAAAGCAGCGCCTTGATTGAGGCTCGCAAGGGATTGATGCGGCGCGCC
>JAZFSL010000156.1:0-2620 GCA_036446135.1 Rhodospirillales bacterium
TAGATGATTTCATTACCCCGAACGGCATCGGCAACTACGACCGCACGCCGCGTTACAAGGAAACCCTGCCCAACGGGAAAAGTTATTTCACCCTGGAAGTCACGGAAAAAACTATCTTCGACAACACAGCCGTCTATACCGTTCCCAAAAACCATTTTTTCGCCATGGGCGACAATAGAGACAGGTCCAAGGACAGCCGCTATCTGAACGATGTCGGCTTCATCCCCCGCAACAACCTTATTGGTCGCGCCGATTTCCTATTTTTCTCGGTCAACGGTTCCGTCTGGAAGTTCTGGAAGTGGGGGAGAACGCTCCGGCTCAACCGCTTTTATCAGGGCATTGAATGAGCCAGAAACTACCAGATCACTTCCTCCCGAGCTTGGGCCCGCTCGAAGACTTGCTCGGCCATCAATTCAAGAATTCCGATCTCCTGCAACAGGCCCTGACCCATTCCAGCGCCTCGAAGGACCGGGCGCAATCAAATGAAAGGCTCGAATTTTTGGGCGACCGGGTGCTCGGGCTGGTCTGCGCGGGCATGTTGCTCGATACCTTCCCGGATGAAGACGAAGGCGAACTGGGATATCGGTTTTCCGGCCTGGCACGGGCGGAATCCCTGGCCCGCGTCGGTACTGCCATCAATCTGGCGCCGCTGATCGTTCTATCCGAAGGTGAAGAAGCTAGCGGTCGGGTTAATCCCGCCATCCTCGCCGATTGCTGCGAGGCGGTTATTGCGGCGTTGTTCCTGGACGGCGGCCTGGAGAAGGCGAAAGCTTTTATTCAGCAACATTGGCAACCGTTGATGGCGGAAAATCCGTTGCCGCCCAAGGACCCGAAAACGATGCTTCAGGAATGGGCGCAGGGGCTTGGGCTTCCCTTGCCGAAATACGAGGTCACGGCCCAAGAAGGCCCGACCCATGCGCCGACCTTTACGGTTCGCGTCACGGTGCATGAAAAAAAGCCAACCAGCGGCGAAGGATCGTCCAAGCAGGCGGCGGAGCTGGCGGCGGCGGAAAACATGCTGAATTCCATGGGGCCGGGAAAATGACCGTAACCCGCGCCGGTTTCATCGCCATCTTGGGCGCCCCCAATGTCGGCAAATCCACCCTGCTCAACCAACTGGTCGGATCCAAAGTTTCTATCGTCTCGCCAAAAGTGCAGACAACGCGGAGCCGCGTTCTCGGCATCTGCATCGAAGGCGATACCCAAGTCATCTTCATCGACACGCCGGGCATCTTCAAACCTCGGCGCAGGTTGGACCGAGCAATGGTCGCCGCCGCCTGGGGAGGTGGGGCGGATGCCGACGACGTTCTTTTGCTCATTGATGCAAGCCGCGGCATCGATGGCAACACAAAGGTAATTATCGAAAAACTCAAGAAATCCGAACGAACCGTCACGCTCGCTTTCAACAAAGTCGACCTGGTGAAAAAACCGGCGTTATTGAAACTTGCAGAGGAAGCTAACCAGGCGGAGATTTTTTCCGATATCTTTATGATCTCGGCCCAAACCGGGGATGGGGTTGCCGATTTGATGGCGTTTTTGACGGCCCGCGTCCCCGAAGGTCCATGGTTGTTTCCGGAAGACCAGATTTCCGACATGCCGGGGCGTTTGACGGCGGCGGAAATCACCCGCGAACAACTGTACCTGCAACTCTACCAGGAACTGCCGTATGCGGCAGCGGTAGAAACCGAATCCTGGAAAGAACATGACGACGGCAGCGTGCGTATCGAGCAGGTGATCTATGTGGAAAGAGCCAGCCAGAAGGGCATTGTGCTGGGTAAGAAGGGAAGCCGCATCAAGTCACTGGGCGAGGCAGCGCGCAAGGAACTGGAAGAAGTTTTTGAACGCCGAGTGCACCTGTTCCTGTTTATCAAGGTGCGCGAAAATTGGGGCGACGACCCGGAACGCTATCGGGACTTAGGCCTCGACTACAACGCCTGACGGTTTTCGGCATGATCCATCATTCGGAGGACCGCTTGCTCCCTTCAAGCAGGCCTTCGGAGATTTGCAGATTAATATTGATGAACGCGTCCAGGGTGGTCTCGGCAACGTCGCCGTCATTGACGAATGTCCGTTCAGCGATGAACCGCGATAGCCGGATCAAATTACTTTTGGTATCTCCGGAAAGCGCGCAATCGTCGCGGGATACGATGTAGCGAAGCATCATCCAGACATCCAGGTTGCCGCTCAACGCTTCCAACAGGTGCGCGGGTTCGTTGTCCCTGTTGCTGCGGGCCAAATCCAACCGGATTGCCCCACCTGGGAAAGCTGGAAGGCCTGCTCTTCGGCAAAGCTTAGTTCTTGTAGACTATCTTTATCGACCATTATTGATTCCAAGCATAATTTCCCAGCGTGCGGTAAAAAATCAAAGTCTCTTGCCCACAGTTAAAGGACATGCATGAACACATGATTAATTATACAGATTGTTGAGTGTTAGTTTCCCGCTTTTTCCCGGGCTTCCCTCCGGGTACCCACAGCCCAATCAAGGCAGGCACCGGCCAACGCCTCGGTGGGATCAATGCAATGTTTCACCGTCCAGGGGTCGGTCATATCCAAACCGACGGGTAATTCCGTGCACCCCAGAACGACGACGTCCGCCCCAGCGTCGAGCATCCGTTCTACG
>JAZFSL010000157.1:0-2389 GCA_036446135.1 Rhodospirillales bacterium
GCAAATGGCCCTAGGTGATATTTATTGGACATTTATGTTAGAGTTTAACCTGCTTCGTGTTGGTATTTGGCGATACGGAATTAGCACCCGTAAGGAGACTGGTTATTATCTGAGCCGACATTTCCCATATAGCCTTCAAATCCATGGCAATCGTAGCCAAATTGTGCGGCCGGTGTAACGGTTTTCCCTCCGTCGCCTTCCGAAAGCCTGAATTTCAGCATTAACCACAGCGGGGTTTGTGCCCATCAATGCATCACGCCTTGATTGTTTTCGCTCAGGCCGATTGAACTTGGGGGGCCTTAAAGGCGATAAGCGCCTATTTAAGGGGAAAAACTTTTAGGTTTTTTTTATGGCCCTCTGATCACGAATCATCCACCCATCACCGGGCGGAACGTCAGGCTTTGATGTTGATGATGTTGCAGCGGGTAGGCGTGGTGGCGAATAATCAGAACGAATATGGAGCTTTTTTGGAGAAATACGGGGAGAAAGCTAATAATATTCGCTTATAGCCCTTGGAAGGCGTTGTCTGAACTGGACCGCACGATTAATTTGTTTTACACACAACTGCACTATTTAATCCATCTTTTAGGGGAAAACTTCCATGAACAAGAACGATCTTGTAGCTGCCGTCGCCCAGGCGACCGACTCATCCAAGACTGATGCCGCCCAAGCGGTTGACAGCGTGTTGAATGCTATTACCGGCGCTCTCAAAAGCGGCGATGGTGTTCAACTGATTGGGTTTGGGAATTTCAGCGTCGCTGCCAGGGCTGCCCGACAAGGCCGCAACCCCCGCACCGGAGAAACCATTCAGATCGCCGCCTCCAATCAGCCGAAATTCAAGGCCGGTAAAGCGTTGAAGGATGCCGTGAACGGTTAAACGTTTTGGGCTAACGCCCAGTTCAGCAGAATTAAGGGGCTGCTTACGCTAAAAAGTAAGCGGCCCCTTTTTCATTAGATCCAATCGCCGTCCGGTCCTCAAAAACTCTCCCGTGAATCGCGGATAATTTCGCCCATATCGCAGGGCGGATGAATATCGGACGATGCCGGGATCAACCGGGGCGTCGGCTTCGGGCGAAGCCCGGCAATTTCCAGCACCAGTTTACGCCTGATGGCGCGGGCAAAATCGTGGAAGGTATCAGCGACGACGACAAAAGCGCCGAAACCGCCGATGACGCAGTCGCGGTAATAGTTATCCAAGTGCGGCATCGGCAGGGTGCCGTAGCGGCTCGGCCGGCCGTTGATGATCGCCAAGCCGTTGATGATGATACCCGCCTTGACCGCCTTGTCTCGGGAAAAGGTGACCAGACCGCCGTCGTTGTTGGGACCGTCGCCGGATATATCCAGCACCCGGCGTTTACCCCGGTGTGGGCTGAGGTCAAACAAATCCAGGCCATAGTCGATGACGCCGGAAATCGACGTCCAAAGCTCGATTCTCAACGGCTGAAAATCAAGCCGTTCGGCAAAGTCGGCCGCCGTGTCAGCGCCGTCGATGACGGTCCACTCGACGACGGTGCGGCTAATACCCTGGCCCGCCCATTCAACATAAGCGACGGCGATGCGCCCCAAACGCCCGCTTTTGATGGCGCGCAGAACTTTATCATCGGTGATGGCGGCAACATATCCGGCGCGTTGCAGTTGCGCTTCCTCGTCGTCGACGCTGCCGGAAACATCGACGGCTAATATTAATTCAAGATCGACAAGCTCGGCCCTCGCCGGAAGGCCCGGAAAAACCAGCACCAAAAACACCATCAGGAGTATAAATAAACGCATGAACGTATTCTAAACGGCTAGCGGTCCGGGCCGTAAAGCGCTATTTCAAAATAAGGGAGTTTTGCAGCGATGAGTTTATCGGACATCACGGCGATTATATTCGATACCTACGGAACCGTCGTCGATTGGCGGCGTTCGATCGCCGCCGAAGGCCGGGCTTTGGCGGTGGCAAAAGGCAACTCTTTGGGTGCTCCAGGGGGCATCGACTGGGAAGCCTTCGCCAATGCCTGGCGGGCCGGGTATGAGCCGGCCATGGACAAGGTCAGAAAAGGCCAGTTGCCCTGGACCACCAACGATACCCTGCAACGCCGACATCTTGATGTGATCTTGGAGGAATTCCATATCACGGGATTGAGCGAGGCGGAAAAAGATGACTTCAACTGCGCCTGGCACCGCTTGCAACCGTGGCCCGACGTGGTCGCCGGGCTGACACGGCTGAAAAAGAAATTCACCATTGGTACGTTATCGAACGGCAGCTTTTTCCTGCTCGCAAACATGGCCAAGCATGCCGGACTGCCATGGGATTGCATCATATCGGCGGATAACTTCCACCATTATAAGCCGGACCCTGAAATTTACCTGGGCGCGATAGAGTTGTTGGGGGGGGATGCAAGCCGCA
>JAZFSL010000158.1:0-3327 GCA_036446135.1 Rhodospirillales bacterium
GCAACGACACCCCCGACGCCACCCATTACCACGCCTACTGCACCCGGTTTGACGAAATCATTGATGCCGGCACGCTCTGCGAACCAGATGAATTGGCCAGGCTTCGCCTACAACTGGACCAGCAGCTGTCTCACCTGCAAGGCGTGGTTTCCCGGCTCGCCAATCGATTGCAACGCCGATTGTTGGCAAAACAAACCCGGTCCTGGGAATTCGACCTTGAAGAAGGCATCCTTGATGCAGGCCGTCTCGCCCGCGTCGTCACACACCCGACCCATCCGTTGAGTTTCAAGGTCGAACGCGATACCGAATTCCGCGATACCGTGGTAACGCTGCTCATCGACAATTCCGGTTCCATGCGCGGTCGCCCCATCACGGTCGCCGCCATGAGCGCCGATATTCTCGCCCGCACCCTGGAGCGGTGCGGGGTCAAAGTAGAAATTCTGGGCTTTACGACGCGTTCCTGGAAAGGCGGCACGGCCCGGGAAAAGTGGGTCAACGACGAAAAACCCAAAAACCCGGGGCGGCTTAACGATTTACGCCATATCATCTACAAGGCTGCCGATTCCCCATGGCGCCGGGCGCGTAAGAATTTGGGCCTCATGCTGCGCGAAGGCTTGTTGAAGGAAAACATCGACGGCGAAGCGCTTTTATGGGCGCATTCCCGCCTGTTGGCGCGCCCCGAACAGCGGCGTATCCTGATGGTGATTTCCGATGGTGCCCCCGTGGACGACGCAACGCTCAGCGCCAACCCCGGCAACTATCTTGAACGTCACCTCAGGGAAGTCATTCATTGGATCGAAACCCGTTCCGAAGTTGAGTTGACAGCCATCGGCATCGGCCACGACGTCACCCGCTATTACCGCAACGCCGTGACCCTGATCGACGCCGAGGAACTGGGCGGCACCATGATGAGAAACCTGACGGAACTGTTTGACGAAGATACCCGCCATGCCCTGAGAAGATCCGCATGAATCTTACCCCCCGACGCTTGCTTCACATCAACGTTCGCCCCATATCATATACAGCGCCGAAGCAATCGCTATAAGCGTTCGTTGGCTATGTATCTATGCATACAGCTGGACACCCTAGCGGAGTGTTGCATCATGAAAAACCCCGCCCTTTTCACCGCCGGTGGCGTTTTCTTTCTTGTCGCCATTGCCCATCTTGTCCGCTTTTTCAGGGCTGATCAGGTTCTGATCGGCAGCTTTGAAGTGCCTGTTTTTTTGTCCCTGATAGCAGCCCTGATTATTTTTGCCCTGGCAAGCTGGATGTTTCTGGCGGCCAAACGGTGAACCGTCCATAAATACATCAAACGGGATTACTATTTCCCTGTCCGCCGGGACGGTGTTTAATTGCGTCCCCGGATTAAGGAGCAGGGCTTATGTCGGTCGTCGTCACCCCGCTGGATGGACCTTTAGGCGCCCAGATTAGCGGCGTCAGTCTTTCGCAGCCCCTGGGCGACGATGATTTCGCCGTCATTCAACAAGCCTTAACCGACCACTTGATTTTTGTCATTTCCGGTCTTGATGCCAACCTGAACGCACTGGCCAGATTCTGCCGCCGGTTCGGGCCCTTGGTCCCGCATGTATTGGAGCAATACCACCACCCGGAAACATCCGATGTTTCCATCATTTCGACTAATCCCGAAACCGGTGCCGGGCGGACCACGGACATGCCGGCGGGGGCGTTTTGGCATTCAGATCTTTCCTACGACGCCAACCCGTCCGATGCGACGTTGCTGTATGGCGTCGAAATTCCGTCGCAAGGAGGCGACACGCTGTTTTCAAACATGGTGCTGGCTTATGACAGCCTGCCGCAAAACACAAAAAACAGGATTGAGGGCCTTAACGCCGTTCACCGTTATGGCTATCGCGGTGGCGATGCCGTCGTTGATTTAAACGATACACAAGACACCCGCCACCCGGATGTCATTCACCCCATGGTCAGACCCCATCCTCTATCGGGCAAGAAAGTACTTTTTGTCAATCCCGGTTTTACAGTCGCCATCGAAGGGATTAGCAAAAAGGAAAGCCAGGATTTGCTGAATGAACTGTTCGAGCATGCCACAAAATCGGATCTGATTTATCGACACGCCTGGAAGCCCGGGCAACTGATTGCCTGCGATAACCGCACGACCATTCATTGCGCCACCGCCGGTTATGAGGGCCACGCCCGAACGCTGTGGCGATTTATCGTCGGCGGTACGGGGTAGGCCTAACCTGTATTGTTAAGCGTTCTTTCTTTCGGGAACCGCAGTGTGATCGTTGTTCCCGTTCCCACGTTGCTTTCTATATCAAGTGTTCCCCCGTGCAATTCGATAAAGGACTTGGCCAGATAAGTTCGCCAAGCTCGCGCTGAAACCCCTCCAACTCGTCGACAAGCTGGGCTTTGGTTTTGCGAAGATGATTTTGACGGCGCTTTTTGTCGCCGGCCATAAGGACTCCTACCTGGAAATTCCGACAACCCATGTTTTCCGGGCTGCAACCGATCAGGGAAGTTATGGCCACTTTTTGCCCAAAGCGATCAGTTTTCCCAGATAGCCTCTTAAGGTCGCACATTTTTCACGGAAACATCAATGAAAGCCTAATATACGCCTCGCCTTTTTCTACCCAGGTATAAAAAAAGGCCCGAAAACGGGCCTCAATTCATTGAATTACCAGCGCTATCAAGCTGCGACTTTGCTAATCGCCTTTTTGACCTGCTTTTTCAGCTTCTGGATTTTGGGTTCCAGATCATCGGTCGGGACGTCGAGAAGGAAAGCATCAAGCCCGCCTTTACGCTCAACCGTGCGGATCGCATAGGCCGAAAGCCTAAGACGAATAGAACGCCCCAGGGACTCACTAAAAAGCGACGTCTTCTGCAGGTTCGGCAAAAACCGGCGGCGGGTCTTGTTATGCGCGTGGCTGACGTTGTTTCCCGTCTGCACACCGCGACCGGTAAGTTGGCACCGTCTGGACATAGTATCGAGCCTTTAACAGGGGCAATAAATCGGACCGGCATTACGGCCTCTAGAGGCGATTTTCTAGGCCACCACCCGCCAACAGTCAAGGGTTAACCGAGCAAGGCCAAAATGAGGGGAATCCTTGTTCCCTTGCCTGCCCTCCCTTAAACTTCGGACTGTGATAATTACAACAATTGCGGTCCTTTTCCCATGCCCTACGACGCCGAAAATGCCCTTCGCCATGATTGGAGCGTGGAAGAGACTGAAGGTCTTTTCAATCTCCCTTTCAATGACCTGATTTTGCGGGCGCAAACCCTTCACCGGCAGTATTTCGATGCCAACCAGGTGCAGATGTCGACGTTGCTGTCGGTCAAGACCGGCGGTTG
>JAZFSL010000159.1:0-10024 GCA_036446135.1 Rhodospirillales bacterium
ACGGGCCGACCGCCGTTCTACGCAAGGTTTCGATGTGTCCCAGCGTCCCCAAACAAACCGCCAAATCGCGGGCCAACGCTCGCATATAGGCGCCTTTGCCGGACACGACTTCGAATTCTGCATGATCGGAATCGATGACCCCGAGCAGCCTGAATTCCGCAATATGGATGATGCGGGACGTCATTTGCGGGGCCTTATCGGCGCGGGCCAGCTCATACGCCCTTTGGCCTGCGATCTTGATGGCCGAATACGCCGGCGGCACCTGGTCAATATAGCCGATAAAATCCGGCAGGGCGGCGATTATCTGCTCTTCCGTCGGACGTGCGTCGCTGGTTTCGCTAACCGCGCCTTCACAATCGTCGGTGCTGCGCTTTTCACCCCAACGCAGGGTGAAGCGGTAGGACTTCCTGCTATCCATCAGATAGGAAACGGTTTTCGTTGCTTCGCC
Organism: Rhodospirillales bacterium; assembly: GCA_036446135.1. Classification (GTDB taxonomy): domain Bacteria; phylum Pseudomonadota; class Alphaproteobacteria; order Rhodospirillales; family Casp-alpha2; genus Casp-alpha2. The sequence continues at coordinate 449 of JAZFSL010000159.1, forward strand.
CAGGGCCATCGGCAAAACCCCCGTTGCCAGGGGGTCGAGCGTCCCCGCGTGGCCGACTTTTTGCGCGTTCATGATCCGGCGAACGCGCCCGACGGCAGCGTTGGAGCTGAGCCCCGAAGGCTTGTCGATAATAATCCAGCCGTGGACCGGATCGCCCCGACGTTTACGAGCCATCGGTTTCTTCCCCATCCGGGATCTGGTCTTCGTCAACAACCGGGTCAGCAACCAGGTCGCGGGCCACGTTAGGGTCCCTCAATAAATCATCGATTAGGCTGGCCGCATCAAAGGACTTGTCAGCGATAAAATTAAAGCCGGGCATATATTTCAATTTCGCCGATTTCGCCACTTGGCGGCGGATAAAGGGCGCCGCCCGATTAAGCGCCGCCACGACCGTATCGAGCGCATCGCCGCCAAGCGGCATGACAAAGGCGGTTGCGTTCCTGAGGTCGGGGCTGATGCGAACTTCGGTCACCGTCACCGCCACGCCAGCCAGGTCGGGATCACGAATATCGCCCCGCTCCAACACCCGGGCCAGGGCATGACGCAGTTCCTCGCCAACCTTGAGTTGACGCTGGCTGGGGGCTTTGGATTCCCCTTTTTTCATGTGATTCCTCGATATTCCGGCCGGCGCTCGTCAAACCCAACACCCCGGGGAGCAGCCTACAATTCCCGGGCGATTTCTTCGACTTCGAAACATTCAACCCGGTCGCCTGCTTGAATGTCCTGGTATTTGGCGAATGCCATTCCGCATTCGGTGGCTTCTTTGACTTCCTTGGCGTCGTCCTTGAAGCGTTTTAACTGGCTAAGTTCACCTTCGTGGATGACGACATCGTCGCGGATCAGCCGCACCCTGGCCCCACGCTTGACCATACCTTCGGTCACCATGCAGCCGGCGATCTTGCCGACTTTGGAGACGTTGAACACTTCGCGAATTTCGGCGTAGCCCAACAGGTGTTCCTTCAATTCCGGCGACAACATTCCCGACAACATCGCCTTCAAGTCATCAATCAGATTGTAAATGACCGAGTAGTAGCGGATCTCAATGTTTTCTGCGTGCGCCAATTCACGCGCCTGGGGGTTGGCGCGGACATTGAAGCCGATGACCAGGGCCTTCGATGCGTTGGCCAGCGTAACATCGGATTCGTTAATGCCGCCAACCGCCGTATGCAGGGCCTGCACCTTGACCTCGTCCGTCGCCAGATCGTCAAGCGCACCCATGATCGCCTCCACGGAACCGTGAACATCGGCCTTGATGATCACCGGCAATATTTGAAGATTGGATTCTTCCTGCATCTTCTCGAACATCTGCTCGAGAGTGCCACGCGCACCGGCGGCGGCTTTTTCGTCACGCGACCGGTCTTGGCGGAATTCTGCAACCTCACGGGCACGAGAATCGCTTTCGACAACGGAGACATCATCGCCCGCCCGGGGCGTACCATTGAGCCCGACAACCTCGACCGGAACCGCAGGTCCGGCTTCTTTCAAGGTGACGCCGTGGGCGTCCGCAATCGCGCGGACCCGGCCCCATTCGCTGCCGGCAACAAAAATATCCCCGACCTTGAGGGTGCCGCGCTGGACCAGGACCGTGGCCACGGAACCGCGGCCTTGTTCCATTTTTGCTTCGATGATCACCCCTTCCGCCGGGCGGTCGGGGTTGCCTCTGAGGTCGAGAAGTTCCGCCTGAAGGAGGATAATTTCCTCAAGCTTGTCGAGGTTGGTTTTTTCCGTCGCCGAGACTTCGACCGTCAGAACATCGCCGCCCATTTCTTCAACCACCAGGTCATGTTGCAGCAGTTCCGTGCGAATCTTGGAAGCGTCGGCGCCCGGTTTGTCGATCTTGTTGATGGCGACGATGATCGGCGCGCCGGCCGCCTTGGCGTGATGGATGGCTTCGATGGTCTGCGGCATGACGCCGTCATCGGCGGCAACGCACAACACGACGATATCGGTGACGTCGGCGCCGCGGGCGCGCATTTTGCTAAAGGCCGCGTGGCCGGGGGTGTCAATAAAAGAAATTTTTGCGCCAGACTCCATCGTCACCTGATAGGCGCCGATATGCTGGGTAATGCCACCCTTTTCCCCCGCCGCCACATCAGTTTCGCGAAGCGCATCCAGCAATGACGTTTTACCGTGATCGACATGGCCCATGACGGTGACGATGGGCGCGCGGATGACCATGACGGCTTCTTCGTCTTCCGATCCCTTGAGGCCCAATTCCACATCCGCCGCCGAAACACGTTTCAGTTTGTGGCCGAATTCAGCAACGATCAATTCCGCCGTGTCGGCATCGATGGTCTGGGTAATGGTCGCCATGACGCCCATGTTCATCAGCGACTTGATAACATCAACGGCGCGCTCAGCCATGCGGTTGGCCAGTTCCTGGACGGTAATGGTTTCCGGGACAACGACGTCGCGAATAATCTTTTTGCCCTCGGAAAGGTGCTTTTGTTGTTTTTGCTTTTCCTTTTCCCGTGCCCGCTTGATAGACGCCAGACTACGAATCCTATCCTCACTATCGCCAAGGGCCTCGGCGATGGTCAATTTGCCGGCACGCCTACGAGGTTCGCCCCGGCGTGTCGATGTCAGGCGTTTGGGCTCGATCCGGCCAAGAATTTTTTTCCGGCCCCTGCCGTCATCATCGTGGCCGCCATCCAGGGTTTCTAATTTGGCGGCGGCAGCCTCGGCGGCGACTTTTGCCTGATTTTGGCGCCTTTTTTCTTCTTCTGGGTCAAGCGCAAGGGCGTCCTCGGCGCTCTCGGCATCCTTGGCTTGGCTTAAGAATTTAGATGCTTTCGCCTCAGCCTTGGTAGCGGCCTCTGTCGCGGTGCCATCATTTAATTTGGCATCTTCCAGGGCACGGGCGCGCGAGGCTTTTTCCTCATTGGTGAGCATCTGCGCACCAGAAAGAGGTGGCGCTTCCGGCATCGGCTTGCTGATTTCGGGAGCGGCCTTTTCGAGGGCCTGTTCTTCCTCAACCAGCTGATCGGTCACTTCGGCCATTATGCCGCCGGCATCAAGCGCGAAGGTTCTCTTCTTTCGCACCTCGACCGTGACCATCTTGGAACGGCCATGCGAAAAGCTCTGGCGAACCTGTCCGGTTTCCACCGTCTTTTTAAGCTCCAGCGTCCCGGGCTTGGACAGCCCCAGCTTTTTGCCTTTTTTCTGCTTTTCGGTCTCGGCCATTATATAAATGATCCTGTTCCGGGGCGCTCATCCGCACCCCACTTTCCATATTAACGCCACATATTAACGCCCCTGGCCCCGAAACGCCATCAAGCGCCCCGCTTCCCTGATCAGGCTTTCGGCCAATGGGCCGCCCGCCACCATCACATGGACGGCATTATCCCGCCCCAATGCATGCCCCAACTCCTGGGCGGTAAAGGCGTCAACCATGGGTAATTCCCCGGCCAAAGCCCTTATCTTTTCACGCCCTCCGGAGGCGCCGTCCAGGGCCTGTAGAAGAACCCCGGTTTTTCCTTCGCCGAGCCAGGCCGCGGTCTTTTCATAACCGGCGACAACACCACCCGCACGTCGGGCCAGACCCAAAAAACTCAGCCCCCGCCTGACCATCAGGCCTTCCAGTATATCTGCCAGATCAGCGGGTATTTTCACTTTCCGGCGCGCCGCCCTGGCGAACAAATCCTTATCCAAGGCAGTGTTTAGCATATCGCGCGCCGCACTCAACCATATTCCCCGACCCGGCAGGCTTTCATCCAGGTCAGGGGCCAACTCTCCCAGGGGGCCGGCAACAAAGCGGACCATCTCGTCGCGAGGACGGGTTTGCCCGCTGACAATGCATTTTCGAAGGGAAACGTCGCCCTTCTTCGGTACCTTGCCCGCCTGTTTCTTACGTGGATGCCGGTTTTTCATCCTCTCCTTTAGTGTCCTCTGGGGTATCCTCTGGGGCGTCCTTCGGGGTTTTTTCATCTTCGAACCAGTGCGCGCGGGCGGCCATAATGATGGCATTGGCCTTGGCTTCCTTAAGTGTGCCGGGGGGCGCAAATTCTATCAGTTCGTCGCTGGCCAGATCAGCCAGGTCATCGCGAGCTTTGATGCCGTTTTCGCCCAATGCCACCAATAATTCCGGTGACACACCTTCGACCTCGGCCAATTCGTCACTGACTTTCAGTTCCTTGCGGCGTTTCACCAGAGCTTCGTCCTTTGAGGCAAGGTAGGCACGCGCTCGTTGGCGGAGCTCTTCGGAGATCTCTTCGTCAAAACCTTCAATGTCGATCAAGTCCTCGACCGGGACAAAAGCGACTTCCTCGACGGAGGAAAAACCCTCGGTGACCAGAAGATGGGCGATGACCTCGTCCACATCCAGGGTTTCCACGTACATTTGAGAACGCACCTTGAATTCCTCGGTGCGGCGTTCGGATTCCGCCGTCTCGGTCATAATATCAATGTCCCAGCCGGACAATTGTGAAGCCAGGCGCACATTTTGCCCGCGCCGTCCGATAGCAAGGCTGAGCTGCTCATCGGGGACCACTACCTCAATACGCTTGGTTTCCTCATCCAGCACCACCTTGGCGACCTCGGCTGGAGCCAGGGCGTTGACGATGAACGCCGCCGTATCCGGCGACCACTGAATGATGTCGATTTTTTCACCCTGCAACTCGCCGACGACGGCCTGAACCCTGGACCCGCGCATACCGATGCAGGGGCCAACGGGGTCGATGCTGGAATCGTTGGACAGCACGGCGATCTTGGCTCTGGAACCGGGATCTCTGGCCACCGCCTTGATTTCGATGATGCCGTCATAAATTTCCGGCACTTCCTGGGCAAACATCGCCGACATGAATTGCGGATGCGTGCGCGACAGAAAAATCTGCGGCCCACGGGATTCTTCGCGAACATCGAGAATGTAAGAACGAACCCGGTCGCCGGTATTGAAGTGTTCGCGGGGAATAGATTCGTCCCGGCGCAGCATGGCTTCGGCGCGGCCCAGATCGACGACGACGTTTCCATATTCGATCCGCTTGACCAGCCCATTGACGACTTCACCGATGCGGCCTTTGTATTCATCAAATTGGCGGCTACGTTCGGCTTCGCGGACGTGCTGCACGATCACCTGCTTTGCCGTTTGCGCGGCGATGCGGCCAAAATCAATCGGCGGCAGGCCTTCCACCAGGTAGTCGCCGGGCTCAGCCGTAGATTCTTTCTTTTTCGCTTCCTCCAACCCCATCTGGGCTGCTTCGTTTTCGATTTCATCTGATGTGTCGATGATTTCCACATACCGGGCGAGGGCAATTTCTCCCGTCGAGCGGTTAATGTTGGCGCGAATGTCGTGTTCGTGGCCGTATTTGGAGCGCCCGGCTTTTTGTATAGCCAGCTCCATGGCGCCCAGGACCTCTTCGCGGTCGATGCCTTTGTCCCGGGCAACGGCTTCGGCGACTTCAATCAGTTCGGGGCGCGTCTGGGACGCGCCGCTATTAGTCATTTCACTCATGTCTTCTTGCTCCCCTTTACTGCCGAGATCACATCGTCGGTCAGGAGTAACTTTGCCCGGCGGATATCCGGGTAGGCCAGGATCACTTCCCGGCCGTCTAATAAAATTTTGACGGTTTCGTCCTCAACACCCAAAAGCTGGCCTTTGAACCGCTTCTGGCCATCCTGGGCGAGGCTGGTTTCAACCATCACCTGATGACCCTGAAAGCGCTCAAAATCCCTAAGTTTCACCAAGGGCCTGTCGAGCCCCGGCGATGATACCTCTAACGTATAAGGGTCCTTGATCGGATCCTCGACCTCAAGAATCGCCGAAATGGCGCGGCTGACGATGGCGCAATCATCCGCCGTCATTCCCTGGCCGTTTTTGTGTTCCACCATAACCTGCATCAAAAGCTCATTCTTGCCAGACACCTGCACCCGGACAATGTCAAAACCCAAATCATCGACGCTCGGCTCGATCAAGCGTTGTATTTTGTTGGATAGGTCCATCCATCAGCTCGTATTTCGAAAGCCTAAAAAAATTGGCCCCTGAATAACAAAAGGCGGGCCACCGGCCCACCCATCAATTCCACACTATATTTCGGACTTAGACGAGTACGTTAAATAGTCAACGTACGCGGTATATATACCCCAGCCCATAGAATTTCAATGGTTTTCAGGAAGAACAGAGGCGGCTTGTTAGGCGCTCCGCGGGCAACTTGTTAAGCCCTCCGCGGGCAGCGGGTAAACCGGAGATAAACCGGCTTGATACCCTGTTCCAGGGCTTTTTGTTCATAGCGCGTTTGTACCCAGTCGGGTGGCGGCGTGGTCCAGTCCTTTTTAGTCCGCGCCGTCCATGAAAAATCTTCGTGGGCCGCCAAAATTTCCAGAATACCGCTGACATACCCCATATGATCGCTGGCCAGCCGCAATTCGGCGTTGTCAGCCATGACGCGGGACAGCTCGTCTAGGGTGGCGCGGGAAATAAAACGCCGCCGGTGATGCTTTTTTTTCGGCCACGGGTCGGAAAACAGGACAAAAGCCTTATCGATTGCCGCATCGGGCAACGCCGGCAGGAGCAACCTGGCATCCTCGTCATAAAGACGGACGTTCCCCAGGCCATCTTCGTCAACCCGGCTCAACAAAGCCGCAATGCCGTTGATGAACGGCTCGCAGCCGATAAACCCGATATCGGGGTTTCGGCGGGCTTGTTCGGCAAGGTGCTCACCGGCACCGAACCCGACCTCCAGCCAAACGGCCGTGACCGGACCGGGGAATGCCGCCTTCAGATCAAGGAAAGCTCCATCCGGGTCCGGGGTCAGCCGGAGTTGCGGCAACAGGGTATCGGTCAGGGCCTGGCGGGTGGGGCGCAGTTTCTTGCCACGGCGGCGACCGTACCAACGCGACCTAATGTCCGGTTTTTTTTCCGTCAACTGATTTTATCCAGGTGACCTTCGCAAACGGCAAAGCAGCGCGTCCTTTTCGCAAGGTTTCCGTATAGGGTCAAGGCGTTTGCAAGGCCCCTCCCCCCAAGGGAACCAGGGAAAATCAAATACCGCTTTTTTCCGCCTAATCCCCGCTCGAAGCGTTGGCCATGGATTTGGTCAACTTAAACAGACGTTTGCGTGCCTTGGGGTCGGCAATCTTGTAGTAGGCGCGAACCAGTTCAAGCGTTTCCCGGCGGGCCAGAGGATCAGGCTCCAGCGTTTTCTGATCGCGTTCACGAAGGCCCTGGGCAACTTGCCCTTCAGTGGTTTTAAGATCGGCGGGCAAATCTTCGAAGAAAAACGAAATCGCCACGTCTAAAATCCGGCTAAGCTGAAACAGCCTGGATGCGCCAATGCGGTTGGCGCCACGTTCGTATTTCTGGATCTGCTGAAAAGTCAGCCCGACGGCATCGCCGAGCTTTTCCTGGCTAAGGCCCAACAAGGTCCGGCGCAGACGGACCCGACTGCCGACATGGATATCGACGGGGTTGGGCACGCCCGGCGGAAGGCGTTTTTTTTGTTCCGACGGGTTTTTGCCGTCATTGCGCGTGAGGGTATGGGTTTCTTCATTTTCACCCAAATTGTTTTGTTATTGGTTTAAACAGATAGCGGCTTTCACGCATCCTTTTAGCAACTGTCAGGCCATAGGCATTGCCTTTGAGACAATATGTCGACGCATACGTCCATATGCAAGCAAAAATAGCGCGCCGGGGGGCGTTTCCCGTTACTCAGCTTGCCAAGTCCCCCGACTCGTCAATCCGTATACAATTTTTTAGCAGAAACCCTGCCCCTAAGGCCATAATTAATAACAATAATGTCACCCAATGGCCGAACCGGGAAAATACCGTTTGTGACGCCCTCTCAACCGGCAGCGGACTGTCAACCACACCCTCTTCGCCCAAGCCCAGGCGACGAATAACGCGACCGTAAGCATCGACAACGCCAGAAATGCCGGTATTAGCGACCCTTACAAGAGGCAGCCCTTCTTCGACGGCGCGCAGCCGGGAGGCGGCAAAATGTTGGTACGGCCCGGAAGAACGACCGAACCAGGCATCGTTTGTCAGGTTTAACAACCAATGCGGCCTGTATATTTTTTTTGCCACGCGGCCAGAAAAAATAACTTCATAGCAAATTAACGGAGAAAATCGTGGCAGGCCGTCTAAAGAAATTGTCGCAAGACCCGGCCCTGGGGAAAAATCCGTCCGCCCCGCCGTCAGTTTCTGCACCGGCAAAATGCCCCTGAGCGGCACATATTCCCCGAACGGCACGAGGTGAAACTTGTCATAGGTCGCCAGAATTCGGGCGTCAGAATCGACGGCGTAAAAGCTGTTCCAAATTCGGTATGGGGCTTCCCCCGGAAGGCTAGCGCGCGGGGCGCCGAAAAGTAACATGCCGCCCGGAGGGACTACCGCAGCAAGCGCCGGAAGCAGGCCGGTCGTGCGCTCGACAAAATACGGCACCGCCGTTTCCGGCCAGATAATGTGGGTCGGCGGTGGGCCGCTTTGCGGTGGAAGCCTGCTTAGCTTCAACTGTTTGTCCACGTGATCCCGTTTCAGCTCCGGGCGCCATTTCAGGGCCTGCGGGATGTTCGGCTGCACCAGACGCAGGCGAACACCAGGAACATATTCTTCCTCCACCCCGGCCAAATGGATGCGCCCGCCGCCCCACACCAACGCCGGCACCACGACGGCAAGGCCCATGGCGACAACAGACCGCCGTTTGTTTTCATGCGCCAGCACAGCGGGCATCGCCGCTACGGCCACGCTCAACAGACTAAGGCCGTAAACCCCGGTAATCGCGGCCAATTGCATCATCGAATCCGAGACCACCCATACAGTGCCCATCAGGTTCCACGGGAAACCGGTCAGCACCCAGCCGCGCATCCATTCCATTGCCACCCAGAATGCGGTAAAGACCAGGACCCGGCCGATAGGGTCAATATCTTTTTTGCTAAAAACCAGCCATGCAAAGAAGGCTGTCAGGCCGGAGAAAATGGCCAGACCTGCTGCCATGCCGCCGATGGCAAAGGGCGCCAACCAGCCAAAACGCGCCGCATCGATAAAAAAGGCAAATCCGATCCATGACAGCCCCGCCGCCGCCAGCCCAAAACCAAACCACCAGCCGGAGACAAAGGCCTGGGCAGCGGTTTTTTCCCCTTCCACCCGCCATACAAGGCCGCTAAACGCGGGGATCAACAAAGGAAGAAGATATAAAGGCGGCAACGCCAGGGCCGCCAGAATGCCGAGGCCAGCCAACGCCGTGGCGCGCCGCCATCCGGCCACGGCCAGAAAGCGTAATTTAAGAGCCTTCATAGGGGTCGGCGATTTCGAGGGTGGCCAGAATTTTCACTTCCAGGGCTTCCATTTTTTCCGCCGCCGGAGCCTGCTCATGGTCGTATCCCGATAAATGAAGCATACCATGGACCACCAGATGACATAAATGATCGGCAAGAGTTTTTCCCTGCGCTGACGCCTCGACGGAAACGGACTCAAAGGCGACGATGACATCACCTAACAGTCGAGGCGCCCCGGAAGAAACCGGGCTTTCATTTGCGCTGTCGGTGGCAAAGGACAAAACATTGGTCGCCTTGTCCTGGCCCCGGTATTCCCGGTTCAAGTCCCTAACGAAGACATCATCGGCCAGGACAATGCTGACTTCTGCC
>JAZFSL010000160.1:0-2611 GCA_036446135.1 Rhodospirillales bacterium
CGCCTTAGCTTTGATCTCGACACCGACGCCGACGACGAACAGATGGCATCTTTGATGAAGCTGACGGAACGCTATTGCGTCGTCTACCAAACATTAAAATCCGCGCCACCCGTTACCGTCAGCCACAATCTTTCTTAGAAGCGCCAAAAGAAACCTCGCCATCATACCCTATTGGGGTCCCTTTCAGGGGGCGAGGTTTCCATTTGGATGCTTTTCGCATCGCCCGGTTAAAAAACCGGGCTTGAAAAATTTTGGATCTATATGTTCGTTGGTTGGTCAGGCGGAGTCATTTTTTTAACCTCCTAAAGACTGCAAGAAGCATACACCATTTCGCCGCCAAAATCATTAGGAACGGTTTCGGATTATCGGCCATTTCGGGCTTTTGCCTCCTATTTTTAGACCTCTATACTGCGCTGATGACCATGACCGCCCTGCAGCCACAACTCATCCTGCCGGCGCACCCGGCCATCGCACCGGGCGCCCGCCAAACCGCATGGCTAAGCCCCGATGGCGAGATTGAAACCATCACTTCAATTGAAGCCTCTAAACGCATCCGGGGTGACACGCTACCGGTCGTTTGCCATGCCAAAATGGCGGCCCGCAAGCTCGGATGTGCGGAGTTTGCGGCCTTTGACGTGCTTGAGCTCTATGCCTTCGTGCGCCCGGCACGCTTTGTCCTGCCGACGGCCAAGGGTCTGGCACAGGCGCTAGGCCTGGCCCTGCCCGGCAATATCGAGAGCGAAGCTGAATGCCTGCTGGCCACCGCCGGTGCGCTGCTGGCGGAACTGGCGGAAAGCGGCGATCCCCTGGCGCTGCCCATTGCCCAGGCCATGGCGATCAGCGGTTGGCCGTGGGGAGAGGCCGTCATTGCCGCGCTTGGCGGCGGTAGTACACAGACAAACAAGAAACCGGCAACAGGATTACGCATCATCCACCGGCTGCCTGAATGGCAGGAACGCCCGCCGGAAGCACCACCGGGAAACCTGCCCTTAAAGGAGAAGGAAACCCTGGACCGGTTGTCTGATCTGTTGGGCACAAAGGCTGAAAAACGCCAGGAACAGAAAGATTATACCCGCGCCATCGCCGCCGCCTTCCAGCCACGGGGAAAAAAACACGAACCCCGTCTGGTGCTAGCCGAGGCCGGTACCGGCGTCGGCAAGACGCTGGGCTACATCGCCCCCGCCAGCGTGTGGGCGGAAAAAAACGCTGCCCCCGTCTGGATCAGCACCTACACCCGCAACCTGCAACGGCAACTGGACGGCGAGCTCGACCGCCTGTTTCCTGATGCTGAGGAAAAAGCGGCGAAGGTGGTTATCCGCAAGGGCCGGGAAAATTATTTTTGCCTGCTGAATTTCGAAGAAGCGCTGTCGAGAGCCGACACAACTCTTGGTAATGCCACCACGGCGCTCGGCCTGATGGCGCGCTGGGCGCTTCGAACGCGGGACGGCGACATGATCGGCGGTGACTTCCCGTCATGGCTCAAAGATTTGCTGGGCGCGGGGCTGACCACGGATTTAACCGACACCCACGGCGAATGCATCTATTCCGCCTGCAACCATTATGGCCGCTGCTTCATCGAACATTCGGCGCGGCGCGCCAAGGCCGCCGACATCGTCGTCGCCAACCATGCCTTGGTGATGATCACGGCGGCTCTTGGAAATGGCACCGGCCCCGAAGAAGGCGCACCGACGCGCTACATTTTTGACGAGGGCCACCATTTGTTCGACGCCGCCGACGGCGCTTTTTCCGCTCACCTGACGGGGCGCGAGACAGCCGAGCTCAGGCGCTGGCTGATCGGCGCTGAAGAAGGCAGCCGGTCCAGGTCGCGGGGTCTGAAAGCGCGGATCGCCGATCTGATCGACGCCGACGACAAAGCCAAAGAGGCCCTGGATGAAGCACTAAAAGCCGTGCACGCCCTGCCCGCCGGATCGTGGAGCGCACGGCTTGCCGGCGGCCAGCCGCAAGGCGTAGCGGAGGTATTTTTCGCCGTCGTACGCGGCCAGGTCTATGCGCGAGACGGCAACGGCGATACGCCCTACAGCCTGGAGACCGAAACCGCGCCGCCGGTGGAGGGTTTGAGTGACGCAGCCCTGGCGCTCGACAAGGCGCTTTCACGCCTGGCCAAACCGTTGGGCCGCTTGATCGGCGCCCTGACCGCGAAGCTGGATACTAAAGCCGACGAACTCGACACCGCCACCCGCAACAGGATTGAAGCCATGGCCCGCAGCCTGGATAGGCGCGGGCGCATGCAGGTGCAGGCATGGCGACAAATGCTGGATGCGCTGAGCAATGACACGCCGGAAGATTTTGTCGACTGGTTCGCCGTCGAGCGCATCGACGGGCGGGAATTCGACGTCGGCATGCACCGCCACTGGGTCGACCCGACCCGGCCCTTCGCCGAGACCGTGATGACACCGGCGCAAGGCGTGTTGATCACGTCGGCGACGCTTCGCGATTGCACCGGCGACCATGAGGCCGACTGGCTGGCGGCGGAACGGCGCACCGGCGCGTTTTATGTCGCCAACCCGCCGGATCTGACGCTTGAGCCGTCACCGTTCGATTACCCCGCCCACACCCGGGTGCTAGTCGTCGGCGATGTGGCACGGGGCAA
>JAZFSL010000161.1:0-3306 GCA_036446135.1 Rhodospirillales bacterium
AATAAGCGCCTTCGATCTGGCTCAAGGCATCGGTCATGCGATCGACGACCCGGCCGTATTCGCTGATGGCGATCAAATGAACGATGGTTTCCGTGTCGCTGGTGGACTGAAACAGGCAACCCCGTTGTACCAATTCGTGGCGGATTTCGTAAGCGTTGGTCAGGTTGCCGTTGTGGGCAATGGCCAGTCCACCGAATTTGAAGTCGGCAAACAGCGGCTGCACGTTGCGGATTACCGTTTCACCGGTGGTCGAATAGCGCACATGCCCGATGGCCATATCGCCGACCAGGCGGGTCATGACGTCGGGTGAATTGAAGTTATCCCCGACCAGGCCTAAAGCCCGGTGGCTGTGGAAATGTTCTCCGTCGTAGGCGACAATCCCGGCTGCTTCCTGGCCCCGGTGTTGTAGGGCGTGCAGGCCCAGCGCGGTCAGAGCGGACGCATCGAGCATGCCGTAAATGCCGAAAAGCCCGCATTCCTCTTTCGGGTGGTCGTCGTCTTCGGCGGAGACCATGCGGGGGGCCGATTTCACCATGCCTGATACATTTCCTTAGGGGTTATTGGTGTTTTCATTGAGCCGTTCAATTTGCTGGTCCAGTTCCTGGCGATCCTTTGATCCGTACCCTATTGCGTCTTTCTGGTCACGGCCTTTCGGCTTCGGCTGGATCCAATCCAGAATGAATTTGCGCGGGTTATCAGGGTTTGGGTCATCAGGTTTTGCGTTTGGATCTTTCTTTTTTTTGTCTTCCTCCGGAAGGCTGAAATTATCCGGGACCAATGCCGTCAATATTACCGCTCCCGGTTTCAGCAGCTCCACGGAGCGAGCTTGGGTGATCCAATTCGGTTGCTTATCGTCGGGATAGAGCCAGACAAGCCCGATATACGCGATTACGGAGATTAATGCACCCCTTGCCAGTCCAAAAAGGAACCCCAATGACCGGTCAACGACGTTAAGCGCGCTGTCCTTCACCTTTTTCGATATTTTTCTGGTGAACAGTAAGAAAATAATCAGCGCTACGACATAAATAACGACACCGGCGCCGAAATCGGCGACAATCTCTATATCAACCATTTGGCGGGCGAAAGGGCGTAAATAAGGGAACCCGTACAAGGCGACGAAAAAGGCGCCAACCCAGGCGGCGACGGCAAGAACCTCGTGCACCAGCCCCCGGGCATAAGCAATTACGGCGGAAATCAGCAATATCACCACGACGGTGATATCGAGGCCGACGAAAGTGCTGGGGTCGATGTTATCCATGGAGTAGCTGCTTTTCCGGTAATGCCAGCAAATCCATCAGTTCCTCAAGGCGGGAAATTTCCTTAACCTCCATTCCGCTCTCTAGGGCCTTGCTCTTGCCTTTGCTTGTTCGTCCAGCCGGGACAATAGCGCGGGTGAAACCGAGCTTGGCGGCTTCCTTGAGTCTGGCATCGATCTGGGGCACGGCGCGAACTTCGCCGGACAGTCCGATCTCGCCGAAGACCACGGTTTCGCGGGGGACCGGCACGCCGCTGACGGACGATACTAACGCCACTGCCACCGCCAAATCGGCCGCCGGTTCGCTGATTTTAAGGCCGCCGACAACATTCAGGTAGACGTCCATGTTTCCCAGCGTCAAATTGGCGCGCGTTTCCAGCACCGCCAAAATCATCGACAATCGCCCGGAATCCCAGCCAACGACAGCGCGCCGGGGCGTGCCCAGGGCGCTGGACGCCGTCAGCGACTGGATTTCCACCAGCACCGGGCGGCTGCCTTCCATGCCGGCGAAGACGCTGGCGCCGGAAACATCGTCGTCGCGGTCGGCCAAAAACATCGCCGACGGGTTGGCGACTTCGGCCAGACCCTTGCCGGTCATCTCGAAAACGCCGATTTCATCGGTCGCCCCGAAGCGGTTCTTGACGGCGCGCAAAATGCGAAACTGGTGCGAACCGTCGCCTTCGAAATAGAGCACCGTATCGACCATGTGTTCGAGCACCCGGGGGCCGGCGATTTGCCCGTCTTTGGTAACGTGACCGACCAAAATCAACGCAAACCCCTGGCGTTTGGCAAGGCGGATTAACTCCTGTGCCGAGGTCCTGACCTGGGATACCGTGCCTGGCGCGGATTCAAGGCTATCAACGAACATGGTTTGTATAGAATCAATGACAACGAGGCCGCTGGTGACGCCATCAAGCGATGCCACGATATCCCTGACCGAGGTCGCCGTCGCCAGCGCCACCGGGGCGTCGACGACGCCCAGCCGGTCGGCGCGAAGACGCAACTGGTCGATGGCTTCCTCGCCGGAAATATAAATCGGCTGGGTGACGCCCGAAAGGGCAGCCGTAACCTGCATCAGCAACGTCGATTTTCCGATACCGGGGTCGCCGCCGACCAGCAAGGCCGAGCCCTGCACCATGCCGCCACCGGTGACGCGGTCGAATTCGTTGATGCCGGTGACTTGCCGGGGCGGGTGAGCGCTCTTGCCCTTGAGACCCTGAAACTCGATCCTGCGGCCTCTTTTGCGGCCCAGTCCCTTGGGCGCGGATTCCGGAACGGCTTCCTCAACCAGGGTATTCCACTCGCCGCAACCTTCGCACCGACCAGTCCATTTGGGCGTGGCGGCGCCGCATTTCTGGCAGGCGTAATTAACGTCTTTTCGAGCCAAACGGGGGCCCTCCGGCAAAGAATCGTGTTGCCCGTCGTTTACGGGATTCTCCAGGAAAACTCAAGGAAACTATGGCTTTCAGGCGCAAACGCACGAATTGCCATCACCTTACTGATAAACGAAAGAACAAAAATAGAACATAGTTGGCGCTGTGGAAATTGTCAAGAGGGGCTCATTTGATAATCGGCTGCGACAGCACCCAGAGGCTGATCATCGTATAGCCGACCATGAGAAATAGCATGGGAAGCTGGCTTAACAGGGCCTTCCTGGAGGTGGAAAAAATCACAAGCGCTGTCCGGTGGGCGATATAGATGGCCATGATGTGACCGATAATGATGGCTGTCACGGCTACGTACCAGAGCAGCTTGGCGTTAATGATGCCGATATCCAGCCGGTAGGTGGTGGTGGCGAATAAATCCCAGCCCCACCCGAAGGGATCGGAAGCAAGGGGGATGATGTTCTGCCCGGCGATTAACAAATAGGACAGATAATGGGACAGATGGTAGGCAATGGCGATGGGAACGATAGACAAGGCGAAAAACCCGGTGATCGTGCGAAGTGGAATTTTTTCCCCACCGAAACGGCCGACAAGCCAACAGACGGCGAAAAACACCGCCAGGAAAACCGCCGGCAGGGCGAATAAAGCCAGGGTTTCGATCAATTT
>JAZFSL010000162.1:0-2005 GCA_036446135.1 Rhodospirillales bacterium
TTATTGGTTTGGGTGTGTTTTCTCGGGGACGCCGACAAAGCCAAGTCTTTTTCCCCGCGCCGGACTTGAAATTTCAGAAGAACACCGGGATGGACGCTGACAATCCGGACAAGATCGGTAAACCAGGTGATGGGCTGGCCGTCGACACTGACAATCCTGTCTCCCGGTAAAAAACCGGCTTCCATGGCGGCGGAATCAGGCATCAGGCTGCCGATGCCGGCATAAGGCCGGGCGGAACCAACGGTCATAATCAATCCGGCAAAAAGCACGATCGCCAGCAAAAAATTGGCAATGGGTCCGGCGGCGACAATGGCGGCGCGCTGGGCCAGGCTTTTTTTGGAAAATGAGACGGCTTCTTCTTCCGGGGTAAGGGGTTGTTCTTCATCCTCATCATCCGGGAAGTCAGACTGGCCAAGCATTTTGACATAACCACCTAGGGGGATGGCGCTGATTTTCCAGCGTGTGCCGGCCTTGTTGGTCCATCCATATATTTCCGGTCCGAAGCCAATGGAAAAGACTTCGACGCGGACATTGTTGCGCCGGGCAACCCAGTAATGTCCCCATTCGTGGACATAAACCAAAACCGTCAGCACGAACAGGAAGACGATGACATAATACCAGGTGAATTCTGAAAAGCTCATTGTTCCAATTTCCGTTTTCGGATTATTCCATTATTACAGCATATTATATTAATTAATTAAACTAAATTATTAGCTACAAATTGTTCCGCGATGCGTCTTGCTTCGGCATCGGTTTCGGAAACATCATCCAGATTGGCGAGCTTTCCGGTTGGTGCAGCGTCAAGGGTTTCGCCTACTACCCTCGAAATGTCAAGGAATCCAATGCGATGATTAAGAAAATGATCGACGGCGACTTCGTTGGCGGCGTTCAGCACCGTCGTCGCGCAGCCCCCTGCTATGAGTGCCTCGCGGGCCAGACGGAGCGACGGAAAGCGTACGTCATCAGGCTTTTCAAAGGTCAGGGTGGCGATTTCCTCAAGCTCCAGCCTGGGGGCATGGGCGGGCATCCTTTTCGGCCAGGCCAGCGCGTAGGCAATCGGCGTCCGCATATCCGGGGTTCCTAATTGGGCCAGCACCGAGCCGTCGACATAATCCACCATGCTGTGGATAACTGACTGAGGATGAACGAGAATTTCAATTTGTTGTTCGCTGACGGGAAAAAGATGAAAGGCTTCGATCAATTCCAGGCCTTTGTTCATCATCGTCGCTGAATCAACGGAAATCTTCGCGCCCATGTCCCAATTGGGATGGGCAACGGCCTGTTTCGGGGTAACGCCGGCCATTTCTTCCCGGGAAAACTCGCGAAACGGCCCGCCCGATGCGGTCAGGATAATCCGGTGAACCCGCTCGGCATTGTCAAAATCGAAAACCTGGAAAATGGCGCTGTGTTCTGAATCCACTGGCAAAAGAGTGGCGTCATGGGACGAGACTTCCTTAACAAAAACGTCGCCTGCGGATACCAGGCATTCCTTGTTGGCCAGACCGATCGTCGCCCCCCTTCTGACCGCCGTCAGGGTCGGTTTAAGGCCTGCCGCACCGACAATGGAAGCCATCACCCAATCAGCAGGCTGCGAAGCGGCTTCAAGGATGGCTTCGGGGCCGGCGGCGGCGGTCGTTTTGGCTCCGCCCAGCAATTTCTTTAATTCTTTATATCCATCGGGATCGGCGACCACCGCCGTGCGTGGCTTCAAACGCTTGGCCTGTTCGGCAAGGAGCTCGACGTTTTTGTTGGCCGTCAGGGCCTCGACGGCGTAATCGTCGAGGTTGCTTTCAATCAACTCGAGCGTGTTTGTGCCAATGGATCCTGTTGATCCAAGCACGGTAATGCTGCGCGGGCCAGTGGCCGGTTCGGGCGCTAAGTCGGTGGCGTTCAAGTTCATCATAAAATACTGCTTTTTACGGCAGCTTCCAAAAGTGCCACCGCCATGGCGGCGGCGAGCAATCCGTCGACGCGGTCCAACAGGCCACCGTGTCCGGGGATGATG
>JAZFSL010000163.1:0-2118 GCA_036446135.1 Rhodospirillales bacterium
GCGGACCGCATCTTTGTCCTGGCCGCGGGTTTTTTTGGTCAGCGGGTCGATGCGTTTGGCCAGACTTTCCATATCGGCCAGCATCAGTTCCGTCGTCACCGTTTCGGCGTCGCCCACCGGGTCGGCAGCGCCGGAAACATGGGTAACGTCGCCGCCTTCGAAACAGCGCAGCACATGGCAGATGGCATCGACTTCGCGAATATTGCCCAAAAACTTGTTGCCCAGCCCCTCGCCCTTGGACGCACCCTTGACGAGGCCGGCGATATCGACGAATTCAAGCTGCGTCGTCAACACCGCTTCCGGCTTCGCCAGTTCGGCCAGCGCATCAAGGCGCGCATCGGGAACGGCGACACGCCCGACATTGGGCTCGATGGTGGTGAACGGAAAATTCGCTGCCTCTGCCGCCTGTGACTGGGTCAGAGCGTTAAAAAGCGTCGATTTGCCGACATTGGGCAAGCCGACGATGCCGCAGTTAAACCCCATCGCCGTCGCCTTTTGGGATTTCTTTTTTTGCTTTCGGCGGATTGATCGCTTCGGCCACCTTGTTCATGTAGGCGGCATCCTCGCCGCCCGTCAGCATTTCGGCATGTTCAGAAAGGGCATCCAGCATACGCTCGACCCATTGTTTGTCGCCCTTGGAAAAATCGGTGAGCACATGACCTTCAACCTCGTCCTTGTCGCCGGGATGACCGACGCCGATACGCACGCGGCCGTAATTGGAGCCAATATGAGAATGAATGGACCGCAAGCCGTTATGCCCAGCATGGCCTCCGCTCCTTTTGACGCGCACACGGCCGGCATCGAGGTCGATTTCATCATGGAAGACGATGATGTTTTCCGGCGGAATTTTATAAAAACTGCTGGCCGCTTCGACGGCGCGCCCGGATTCGTTCATGTAAGTTTCCGGCTTTAGCACCAATACCTTTACGCCGCCAATTTCACCTTCGGCGATGCGGCCCTGGAATTTTTCCCGGAATGCGGCAAAAGAAAAGCGCTCCGCGATGGCGTCAATGGCCATAAATCCGATGTTGTGACGATTTTTGGCATACCCTTGGCCCGGGTTTCCCAATCCGACCAGCAGCAGCATGGCGAGGCGCCCTCCGGCGGTCGGTAGTTAGTTTTTGGGGTCCTCGCCCTTGTCTTCGCCCCCGCCTTCGACACCTTCTTCGCCTTCGGCGGCTTCGCCTTCTTCACCTTCGACACCTTCTTCGCCTTCTTCGCCTTCTTCACCTTCTTCACCTTCTTCGTCTTCGGTTTCGACCAGAAGCGTCGGGGCGGCGATAGTGGCGATGGTAAAGTCACGGTCAGCAATGGTCAGCTCAACATCGCCCGGCAGTTCGATGGCACTGATGTGGACGCTGTCGCCGATATCAAGGCCGGTCAAATCGATGGTGACACTTTCCGGGATGTGATCCGGGTTGCAGAGCATTTCAATCGTATGACGGACGATATTGAGAACGCCGCCACGCTTGATGCCGGGGCTTTCTTCATGGTTTTGAAACACCACCTGAACGTCAATATTGAGCCGGGTGGAAGAGGAAAAGCGCATGAAATCAACATGAAGCGGTCGGTCGGAAACGGGATCGAGCTGCAGTTCACGGGCCAGGACACGGTGTTTTTTGCCGTTAACCTCTATTTCAAAGACGCGGGAAAAAAAGCCGGGGCCACGGAGCTGCTTTTGCAAGTCCAGGGGATCGATGGTGATCATCACCTGATCTTCTTTATTTCCGTAAATCACGCCAGGCACGCGACCGGCGCGGCGGGTCGCGCGGGCGGCACCTTTGCCAGAGGTATCACGGACTTCAGCGGCAAGTGCGGTTGTTTGAGCCATGTCTCTTACTCCTCGGCGGCCCGATCACTCACCAAATGGGAGGTTGGGGCCTTGCCGTTTAATTCGGGGCCGTTTAATTCGGGGCCAGTCTAATTCAGGGGCCAGTTCATTTTAAGGAGGGTTTCATAGCCCTCCTTGCGGCCTTGGTCAACAACAGCTTGTTAAGAAATGACCTAATCGAAGAGGCTGGAAACGGACGATTCCTCGGCAATTCGACTGATCGCCTCGGCCATCAGGGGGGCGATGGTTAATTGTTCTATATTATGTGACAGCCGGACCGCCTCCGT
>JAZFSL010000164.1:0-2634 GCA_036446135.1 Rhodospirillales bacterium
AAGCCATCGCCCTTTTGAGTTGGGAGAATCCCTTAACGCGGATACGATTCTGAAGGCTCTGCAGACGAGCCGCATGATCAGCCATTTAGTTTTTTCGTTTTTTAAAGTCCGGCTAGAAAAACTTTAAGTGCCTCCAGGCTAGCCCCCCACGGAGACAGGTTTGTTTGCGTGTGTATATATTCATTAATTTGTATACGAAATAACCTATGATTTTCAAGGGTATTGAGCTGTTTAAGTCATATTTATTAAGATTTCTTAACCAGCTGCGTCCCTGAGTGCGCTGATCGTGGCGGCGTAATCATCGCCTTTGAATACGGCGCTGCCCGCTACCAGCACGTTGGCGCCGGCATCGACGACGGATTTGATGGTCTCGGTACTGATGCCCCCATCCACTTCCAAATCAATAGGCCTGTCGCCGATCATAGCGCGCAGGTTGCGGATTTTCCCGACCTGATCGGCCATGAAACTCTGGCCACCGAAGCCGGGCTCGACCGTCATCACCAGCACCAGATCGACCAGATCAATGACGTCTTCGATGACGATTTCGGGAGTTGCCGGCTTCAGCGACAGGCCAGCTTTCTTTCCAAAGCTACGAATCATGGCTAAGGATTCTTTTATATCCGCATCGGCTTCGGCGTGAACGGTGATGATGTCGGCGCCGGCCTCCGCATAGGATTTCAGATACGGCTGAGCGGGATTAATCATCAGGTGAACGTCGAAAATTTTCTTGGTGTGCGGACGAATACATTTAATCACCGGCGGACCGAAGGTCAAATTGGGCACGAAATGGCCGTCCATGACGTCGATGTGAACGTAATCACACCCGGCCTTGTCGATAGCCTCGACCTCATCACCCAACCGAGAAAAATCAGCCGACAAGATGGACGGTGAGATTTTGATATCGGTGGGCATGTCTTTCACTTCGTCTGGTGGTGCAGGTCTTAAGCCGCCTTGTTGAAGGTTCCCGCGCAAGCAGCGCTGTTGGCATGGGCGCGCTCAAGCAGCACGGCCTGGGCCGCCGAAACGTTTCCGGCATCGCCCTGCCAAGCCTTCAGGCAACTCTGTTGCAGGGCCCGGCCATAGGAATAGCTGAGCTTCCAAGGCGCCGGGGCGAACTTCGCGTTCATGGCGTTGAGGTGTTGAGTGGCGTCTTCCTCGCTTTGGCCGCCGGAAAGAAACATGATTCCCGGCACCGCCGCCGGCACGGAGCACTTCAGGCGCTGAACAGTGCGTTCGGCGACTTCGTCGACGCCGGCTTGGGTTTTACAGTCGGAACCGGAAATGACCATGTTGGGTTTCAGGATCATGCCCTCAAGGGCGACATCCTGAGCAAAAAGCTCATCGAAAACGGTATTGAGCGTCAGCGCCGTCACCCGGTCGCAACGGTCGATGTCGTGATTGCCGTCCATCAGCACCTCGGGCTCGACAATCGGGACCAGACCGCCTTCCTGGCAAATCTTGGCATACCGGGCCAAGGCATGGGCGTTGGTATACATGCAATGACGGGACGGAATGTGGTCGCCGATGGTGATTACGGCCCGCCATTTGGCGAACCGGGCGCCCAGGCCGACGTATTCCTCGACCCTGGCCGGAAGACCGTCCAGGCCTTCGGTAATCTTCTCGTTTTCCGAACCGGGCAATTCCTTGGCCCCGGCATCCACCTTGATGCCCGGGATGATGCCCTGCCCTTGCAGGATCGAAGCCAGAGAGGTTCCGTCGGCTGCGGACTGGCGCAGGGTTTCGTCGTACAGAATGGCGCCGCTGATACACTTTCCAAGGCCCTCGGTGCGGAACAGAAGCTCCCGGTAATTGCGGCGGTTATCCTCGGTGTTTTCGACGCCGATGGAATCCAGCCGTTTGCCGATGGTGCCGGTGCTTTCGTCTGCGGCCAACAGTCCCCTGTCGTCGGCCACCATTTCGTTTGCTGTTTTGGCTAATTGATCCAAATTCATCTTAATTTCTCCACTGGTATTTTGTTATCCAGGCTTGTTCAGCCCAGCCTTTTTTTGACTTCTTCAACGACGCGTTCGGCGGTAATGCCGAAATGTTCGAACAATTCACCCGCCGGGGCCGATGCGCCGAAGCTCGACATGCCGACGAAACCGCCGTGCGAGCGGATGTATTGGTCCCAACCCTGACGGATGGCCGCCTCGACGGCAACCCGCACGTTGCCCGGCCCAAGAACTTCTTTGCGGTAGGCTTCGGGCTGGGCATCAAATAATTCCCAGCACGGCATGGAAACGACGGCCGTGGGAACCCCGTCGGCCTGCAGAATTTCGCGGGCATCCATGGCGATGGAAACTTCCGAGCCCGTCGCAAAGATTGTCGCCTTGCGCTCGCCATCGGCGTCGGCCAGCACATACCCGCCCTTGGCCGACAGGTTTTCATCCGTGTGCTCAAGGCGCAACGTCGGCACGCCTTGTCGTGTCAGCACCATACCGGCGGGACCATCTTTGCGCTGCAAGGCCAGGGCCCAGCATTCAGCTGTTTCGACCCCGTCGCAGGGCCGGAAAACATAAAAGCCCGGAATGGCGCGCAACGACGCAACCGTTTCCACCGCCTGGTGGGTCGGGCCATCTTCGCCGAGACCGATGGAATCATGGGTCAACACATAGACCACTCGTTGCCCCATCA
>JAZFSL010000165.1:0-6055 GCA_036446135.1 Rhodospirillales bacterium
TGGTCGTCGTTTTGCGGCGGCATCATCAGCGCCATCCTGCTGATGACCCTGGCGCCGCAATTGGCCCGTGTCGGGTTGGAATTCAATCCGTGGGATTACTTCATGCTGGTGATGTTCGCGCTGACCATTACCGCCAGCCTGTCGGGCAAGAACATGATCAAGGGGCTGATCGCCGGCGCTGTCGGGTTGCTGGTGCGCACCGTCGGTGAAGACGAAGCGGCCGGCATGGGGCGGTTCAATTTCGGCATCGATTCCCTGTTGTCGGGGTTCGATTTCATCGCCGTGCTAATCGGCCTGTTTGCCTTCAGCCAGCTGTTGAACGACGTTCGCGACCCGGTCAATGCCCGCAAGGCCCTGACCGAACGGGGCGCGGTGGAGGTTAAGATCGAACACGGGCGCGCCATCGGCGTGCTCATCAAGAACTGGACAGTCGTCGTCCGCTCATCCCTGATCGGCGTCTTTACCGGCATCCTGCCCGGCGCCGGTGGCTCCATCGCCAATATCCTGGCCTACGACCAGGCCAAAAAAGCGTCCAAGAATCCGGAAAAATTCGGTACCGGCACACCTGAAGGCATCATCGCGCCGGAAAGCTCCAATAACGCCGTCGAAGGCGGCGCGTTGATGATCCTCATGGCGCTGGGTATTCCCGGCGACGTGACGGCGGCGGTGATGCTGGGCGCGTTGCTGATCCACGACATCATCCCCAGTCCCACCTTCATTTCGGAAGAGCCGGTGCTGGCGTATTCCATCTTCATCGCCTTCTTCGGCGCCACCTTCATGATGATCGGCATGCAGTCGTTCATGCTGCGTGTTTTCGTGCTGGTGACCAAGGTTCGCATGTACGTTCTGGCCAGCGTCATCCTGGGCTTTTGCGGCATCGGCGTTTTCGCCCTGCAAAATGTTACCTTCGATCTCTGGACGCTTTTGTGGTTCGGCATCCTGGGCTTCGTCATGCGTCATTACGGGTTCCCGCTGGCGCCGATGATCTTAGGGGTAGTGCTGGGCAATATTGCCGAGTTGAACCTGGCCCGGGCCCTGGCCATCACCACAGATCTCAGCCCCTTCGTCACCCGCCCGTGGTCGTTGTTCTTTTTGATCATCGCGGGGTTTTCGGCGCTGTTTCCATTGTTCCAATCGCACCGCGTGAAGAAGAAAAAATGGACCCTGTTTTACCTGCCTGGGGCGTGTTTCGCGGCTTCGCTGCCGCTCTATATGATGGGCGGCGTGCCGCGCCCGGTTATCGCCACCCTGGTGGTTTGCTTTGGCGTCTGGGTGTTGTGGAAACGCTGGAAAAGCGGCTGGAAACTGACCGACGTTGAAGGCCACCAACTGGCCGAAAAATAACAACAAGGGCTGGCAAAAGCCTTGGAGAGTCTGATGACTGAATGGACCGGCGGCGTGTTTAACGCATTGAAGGCAGCGGATATCGCCCAAGTGGCCTATGTCCCCGATATGGGCCTGAAACAGTTGATCGAAAGCTGTATTGCCGACGACGCTATCCGCGCCATCTCTCTGACTACGGAGGAAGAGGGGGTGGCGTTGCTGGGCGGCGCCTGGATGGCCGGTGATCGCGGCGCGTTGTTGATGCAGTCCAGTGGTATCGGTAACTGCATCAACATGTTTTCGTTGGCCTGGTCGTGCGAATTTCCGTTGCTGATGCTGGTCACCATGCGTGGCCAGCACAAGGAGTTCAATCCGTGGCAGAACGCCATGGGAGAAAATGCCGCCCGGCTGCTGGAAACGGCGGGCGTCACGGTCGCGACCGCCACCGAGGCCGACGCCGTAGGCCCGGCCGTGGCTGATGCGGCCGACGACGTATTCGCCAACAACGCAAGGCACGCCGTGCTGGTACACCAAAGCCTGATGGCCGTGAAAACGTTCGGAAAGTAGGGGGAATATGTCCGAAGCCGAAACCTTTCCGCTCCGCCGCCGCAAGGTCGCCCGGGCGTTGCTCCGGGACCGGGGAAGCATGTTGGTCGTCGGCGGGCTCGGGTCGTCGGCCTGGGATATCACCGCGGCCGGTGACGATCCGTTGAACTTTCCCTTGTGGGGGGCCATGGGGGGTGCGGCGGCCATGGGCCTCGGCATGGCGCTGGCGCAGCCGGACAGGCGCGTGCTAGTGCTGACCGGCGACGGGGAAATGCTGATGGGGATAGGGACGCTCGCCACCATCGCGTTGCAAAAGCCCAAAAACCTCGCGGTTGTCGTTCTCGATAACGAACGCTACGGAGAAACCGGCATGCAAAAAACCCACACGGCCTTTGGCGTCGATCTGCCGGGCGTGGCGGCGGCCGCGGGTTTTGCCGTTACCGGATCGGTGGCGGACCAGGGCGAACTGGAGACAGCCCTTCCCGTCATTCGGGAAGCCGATGGCCCGGTATTTTATGATATTAAAATCCGCGCCGAGGAGTTGGACTTCGTGTTGCCGAGCAATGACGGCGTCGAATTAAAGAACCGTTTCCGCAAGGCGTTGTTGGGTGGGGCGTAATTTTATTCAAAAGGCCCGCAAGGGTCTTTCGGGAGGGTACCATGGCCAAACTTGAAAAACACCAAATGTACATCGGCGGTGAATGGGTGGACCCGTCGTCCGGAGAATGGTTCGAAAGCTTCAATCCCTTTACCGGCAAGCCCTGGGCGCTGTTCGGGCGCGGTAATGCGGACGACGCCGGGCGCGCCGTCGAAGCCGCCAAAAAGGCCCTTGTTTCGCCGGAATGGGGAGGCCTGACGGCGACGGCCAGAGGCCATTTGCTGAGGAGTCTTGGCGACCTGATCGCCGAGAATGCCGAACGGCTGGCAGCGCTCGAAGTCCAGGACAACGGCAAGCTGATGGCCGAAATGGGGTTGCAGCTCAAGTACACACCGCAGTGGTATTATTACTTCGGCGGCCTGGCAGACAAGATCGAAGGCTCGGTGCTGCCCATCGACAAGGCCGAACACTTCGCCTACACGGTCCATGAGCCCTTGGGTGTCGTGGTCGCCATCGTGCCGTGGAATTCACCGTTGCTGCTGACGGCCTGGAAACTGGCCCCGGCGCTGGCGGCGGGCAACACGGTGGTGCTGAAACCCAGTGAGTTCACGCCCGCATCAACGCTGGAATTCGTCAAACTGGTCGAGAAAGCGGGCTTTCCCCCCGGCGTCGTCAACGTCATTACCGGCTACGGGCCGGAAGCCGGCGAACCGCTGGTCGTACACGACGATGTCGCCAAGGTGGCCTTTACCGGCGGCGTTAAGTCCGGCACCCACGTTTACGAGAAGGCCGCAGCGGGGCTCAAAAAAGTAAGCCTGGAACTGGGCGGCAAGTCGCCCAACATCGTTTTCGGCGACGCCGACCTGGACAACGCCGTCAAGGGCGCCATTTCCGGCATCTTCGCCGCTACCGGCCAGACCTGCATTGCCGGTTCCCGGCTTCTGGTTCAGGAAAGCATCCACAACCAGTTCATCGACAAACTGGTGGAATTCGCCAAAACCGCCCAGATGGGCGATCCCATGTCCATGGACACCCAGGTCGGCCCCGTCACCACCATGCCCCAGTACGAAAAAATCCTCGGCTACCTGGACATCGCCAAGGGCGAGGGCGCCGAATGCGTGCTCGGCGGCGAAAAGGCCAGCCGCCCCGAATGCGGCGATGGCTGGTTCGTCGAGCCGACGATTTTCACCGGCGTCAATAATTCCATGCGCATCGCCCAGGAAGAGGTCTTCGGCCCGGTGCTCAGCGTTATTCCTTTTAAAGACGACGACGAGGCGGTGGAGATCGCCAACGATGTGCTCTATGGGCTGGCGGCAGGCGTGTGGACGAGCAGCATCAAGCGCGCCATAGAGATTCCGAAACGGTTGCAGGCCGGCACGGTCTGGGTCAATACCTACCGGGCGGTCAGTTTCATGGCGCCTTTCGGCGGCTACAAGCGCTCCGGCCTGGGCCGGGAAAGCGGTCAGGATGCTATCGGTGAATACATGCAGACCAAGACTATCTGGGTATCCACCGCCACCGATGCGCCGAACCCGTTCGTGATGCGTTGAGGCGTTGAATGGCCGGGGGCGAAAACATCTTCGAGACAGGCCTGGAAGCGAACGCCGCCAACTTCCAGCCGCAGACGCCCTTGGGGTTCCTGGACTGGGCGGCGGGCACGTACCCGGACAAAACCGCCGTCATCCATGGCGAGACTTCTTATACCTACCGCCAATTTGCCGAACGCTGCCGGCGTTTGGCTTCGGCCCTGAGCAAACGCGGTATTGGGTCCGGCCACACGGTCTCGGTGATGGCGCCCAATACACCGCCCATGCTGGAAGCACACTACGGCGTTGCCATGTCCGGCGCGGTGTTGAATGCCTTAAATTACCGCCTCGATGCCGCCGGGATCGCATTTATTCTGGAGCACGGCGAAGCCAAGGTGTTGATCACGGACCGGGAATTTTCTCCGGTCATTTCAGAAGCCATCAAACAGTTGAAGCGGGACATTGTCGTTATCGATATTGATGACCCTTTAGGAGACGGCGGCGAGCTGATCGGCGAGATGAATTATGAGGAATTTCTTAGCCATGGTGATGCCGACTTCCAATGGACGCCGCCGGACAATGAATGGGACGCGATTTCGCTGAACTATACGTCGGGCACCACCGGCGATCCCAAGGGCGTCGTCTATCATCACCGGGGCGCGTTCCTGAACGCCATGGGCAACGCGCTTGTTTTTGGGCTCAACAGCAAATCCGTCTATCTGTGGACGCTGCCGATGTTTCATTGCAACGGCTGGTGTTATACTTGGGGGGTGACGGCGGTGGCCGGCACGCATGTCTGTTTGCGCAAGCCGGACCCGGCGCTGATTTTTCCGATGCTACGGGATCATAAAGTCACCCACCTGTGCGGCGCGCCGATTATCCTCAATATGCTGGTGCATGCGCCTGACGACGTGAAGCTGGCCTTTGATGCTCCCATTGAATGTGCCACTGGCGGCGCTGCGCCGCCGAGCGCCGTTATCGCCGCTATGGAAACCATGGGTTTCAAGATCACGCATCTTTACGGGCTGACGGAATGTTACGGGCCGTCAACGTTTTGCGCTGCTAAGGAAAGCTGGGCCGATATGGCGCTGGAAGACAAGGCGCTGGAAATGGCACGCCAGGGCGTGCGCTATCCGACATTGTCCGAACAAATGGTCATCGATCCGGCCACCATGGCCTCGGTGCCCGCCGACGGCAAAACCATTGGCGAGTTGGTGCTGAAAGGCAATACGGTGATGAAGGGGTATCTCAAAAACCCGAATGCTACGGACGAAGCATTCGTCGGCGGCTGGTTCCATACCGGTGATCTCGGCGTCGTGCATGCCGACGGTTATGTGGAAATCAAGGACCGTTCCAAGGATATTATTTTATCCGGGGGCGAGAATATTTCTTCGCTGGAAGTCGAAGATGTCCTCTACAAGCACCCGTCAGTCATGGAGGCCGCCGTGGTAGGCCAGGCGCATGAAAGATGGGGCGAGACGCCGTGCGCTTTTGTGACGTTGAAACCCGCGACCGATAAAGTCTCGGAAGATGATATAATCAAATGGTGCAAGGACAACATGGCGCACTTCAAGGCGCCGACAAAGGTTGTGTTCGGGCCGTTGCCAAAAACATCCACCGGCAAGATTCAAAAGTTCGTGCTGCGCGATCAGGCGGAAGAGCTATAAAGAAAGACCATGGCCGTAGATTTTAATCTTGAGGGGAAAATTGCACTCGTCACCGGCGCGTCCGGGGGGTTGGGTCGCCATTTTGCCGGTGTGCTGGCTGATGCCGGCGCGATTGTCGCCGTCGCCGCCCGGCGCATGGATAAAATCACCGAAACTGTTGCCGATATCGAGGCTGCCGGGGGCAAGGCGCTGGGCATCGAGATGGACGTGACGGACAAGGCCAGCATCACGCAAGCGTTCGAGGCCGTCGCGGAAGAAGCCGGTACGGTAACGGTGCTTGTCAACAATGCCGGCGTCGCCGTTGGCAAGGCGGCGCTTGACCTCTCAGAGGAAGATTGGGACTGGGTGCTGGATACAAACCTGAAAGGCGCCTGGATGGTCGCCCAGGAGGCAGC
>JAZFSL010000166.1:0-10319 GCA_036446135.1 Rhodospirillales bacterium
TCGAAAACCTTAAGGAACACCAGGGACGCGCCGGCCACGTAGCCCGGCATGGCGAGAGGAAAAACGATGCGCCGGAACAGGCGCGTGCCGCTGGCGCCCAGGTTCTGCGCCGATTCCTCCATGGCGCTGTCGATGTTCAACAACGCCGCTGACAGGTTAATCAGGATAAACGGAAAATAGTGAATGGATTCGACCAGAATGACGCCGTTCAGCCCTTCCATGAACGGAATGGTGAAGCCGAACCATTCGTCGATCAGAAGGTTGACCGAGCCGTTCTCGCCGAACAACAAAAGCATGGCGACGGCGCCGACAAAGGGCGGCATGATCAATGGCACGATACCTAAGGTTTGAATCAGTACGGACCCGCCGAAATTGAAGCGCGTGGTGAAGTAGGCCAGCGGAATAGAGATGACCGTCGCCAGCAGCACCGCCATGCCGGCGACATAAATGGAATTCAGGGACGATTCCTGGAACAGCGAGTTGTTGAAGAAATCGACGAAATTGATCAGGGTCAGGGCGCCCGTATTGGGGTCCTGAAAAGCGACGTAGATGACCTTGACCACCGGAACGATGAGGAACACGAACAGAAACAGGCCGATGCAGGCGGCCAAGGTGTTGACACCCCAAGTGCTTCTCGAAGAGGAATTCAAGCGGGCCCCCGCTTTGGTATGACCGAAAAACAGGCGGGGTCCGGTGCTCCCTGAAGGACTATCGGACCCCGCCGTTTTCTGAAAACGTCCTTACATGGACGCGGCTTTGTCCGCCAAGGCCTTGGCTTTGGCGTAGTTGGCCTTGATGTCGGTATCCCAGGCCTGTTCAAACTCGGCTTGGCGGCCTGTGGTCTTGACGCTTTTCTTCTTGCGCTTTTTCTTGAAAATCTTGTTGAAGGACTTTTCGCTGGCTTTGGACGCGCTGATGGGAGCCTTGGCCACCAGTGCCTTAGCCTCGGCGATCATCTTCATGGCGGCTGAGCCCTTGGCCTTCGCCTCCGCGTTCTGGATCGCCTTGGTGGCGGCGCGCAGATCGTCCAGGCGATAGGTGATCATCACGTCAAACAGCGAGTTGATGACGTTGTAGCGGCTTTTCGACAATTTCAGATCGAACTTCACCGCCGCTCCGATGGACTTGTCCTTAAACGGGTTGGGGAACCCCTTAGGCGCCTTGGCATAGGTCTTGGGGTTCACCGGCAAACGCCGGATCTTCGGGTCGAGCAGGACTTCTTGGCCTTCCGCTGACAGCAGGTACTCGATGAAGGCGCCGGCCAATTTCGGGCTCGGCGCATTCTTGACGATGGCGATGTTGGCCGGCACCAGCGTCGTCACCTTGGGATACAGGAAATCCACCGGAAAGCCGGATGCCTTTGACGACAGGCCGAAGAAGTCGATGACGATGCCGACGCCGAACTGGCCGGAGTTGACGCCGTCGGGAACACCGAAGCTGCGCGCGGTGACGGTCTTGAAGTTACCGCCAATGCCTTTCATCAAGGCCCAGCCTTTTTCCCAGCCCATTCCTTGGAGCAGGGTTTCCACCGTCAGGTGCGTGGTGCCGGAACGCGACGGCGCACTCATGCCGACGTGGCCGTGGTAAATGGGCTTGGCGAGATCCGCCCAGCTTTTGGGAACCGGCAGTTTCTTGGCTTTCAGGTAGCGCGTATTCCACATGAAGCCGTAGCCCGAGGCTGCAAAACCCTTGTAGTAGCCTTCCGGGTCGTTGATCGGGAAAGAGCCGACCTTTTCCGGGATGCCCGTGACCTTGACTTTGTACTTTTGCAGCAAGCCGTCACCCTTAAGAACCTCGAAAGCGTCTGGCGCCGAGGCCCAAAACATGTCCGACGTGTTGTTGGCGGCCGTCGCCTGCAGGTATTTGATGCCGGCGGTGGTCTTTTTCTTCAGCATTTCGACCTTGATGCCGGTCGCCTTGGTGAACGCTTTGCCGACTGTGACGGTAGTGTCGGGCGGATAGGATGTGACGATGACCAGCTTTTCGGCGGACATGGCCTGAAAGGGGGCACTAAACACGGTGAGCGCCAGAATTGCCCCAGGCAAGGCCCGTAAAACCCCTGATTTCCTCATTGATTTAACTCCTCCATGGTTGGCGTTTGTTTCATGTATTTTGAGACTGCAAACAATAACCATTGAACCCAGTATTTGCCGGACTGGGCAAGCAATTTTTTACTAAAAAAACGAGTATCAATGCTCATAGGAGGCAGGGTTCAATTTATTGAGCAAACGAAAAACAACTGTGATGACAGCCCAAAAAATTAATGGCCAGAATTTAGCTTAGATGTCCACTTTTGGCTATTAGAGGACTCTTCGCCCCACCCTGAATAATGTCTGCTTTACCCCCGAAAGCGGACCTTTTGTCCCACCTTGAATTATGTACGCTTACCCACCAAAAGCAGACATTCAGAAGCCTAATGTCTGCTCCGTTAACTCCCAGTCCCTGAAATAAATGATGGGCGCAACTAGATTTGAACCTGCAACTTTCACCGGGTGAAGGGATCTATGATGCTGGCTATAAGTGGGCATCTGGGGTCAGGAAGGGTCATAAAAACAAGAATTTGGTTCAAATGAACCTCCGACCCCTGCCTTCTTTTAAGCTAAGCACTTGTTAAAGATGGTGCCGCCGCGAAGAATCGAACTTCGGACCTCGCCCTTACCAAGGGCGCGCTCTACCCCTGAGCTACGGCGGCGCATTTGCAAAGCGGGCGCACAATGCCATAGGGGTTCTATGTTCGCAAGCGCGCCTTGACGGGGTGGGCTCGGGTGGACCACCATGGTGCAGCGATTCGATAAATTGGGGATAAAAGCATGGCCAAGAGAAGAAAACCGGGTCGACCGGGCGCCAATCCCGCCGACCTGCAGGGCAAGGCCATCCCCGAGGAAAAGAAGTCTTTGGGCCGTGATGACCGTTTGGCGCAGGAACTTCGCGGCAACCTGAAAAAGCGCAGGGTTCAGTCCAACGCCCGGCGTTCTCAGAGCTCTCAACGAGGCAAATAAGGGGCAAAAGTGTCCCAAATCTTGCCACATTGACGGCCCACACTCGGCCTTGAAAATTTAACGACACTTCTAAGGACACCCATGGACCGCATCCTCATTCGTGGCGGCAAGGCCCTTAAGGGGAATATCCAGATCGGCGGCGCCAAGAATGCGGCCCTGCCGCTGATGGCGGCGTCTTTGCTGACGGGGGAATCGCTCAGTCTGTCGAACCTGCCGCATCTGGACGATATTTCGACCATGGTCAAGCTGCTCGCCGAGTTGGGCGTCGATATTTCCATGGATGGCGATGCCTCGAACGGCGGCAATGATGGCCGCGTCTTCTCCATGACCGCCGGCAATTTGAGCAATACCACCGCCCCCTATGATCTGGTGCGCAAGATGCGGGCGTCGGTGTTGGTGTTGGGGCCAATGCTGGCCAGGGCCGGTCGTGCCCGGGTGTCGTTGCCTGGCGGCTGTGCCATCGGCACCCGCCCGGTGGATTTGCATCTGCAGGCGCTGGAGCAACTGGGCGCCGACATTGAGTTGACCGAAGGCTATATCGAGGCGCGAGCGCCAAAGGGCCTGACGGGCGCCAAGGTGATATTTCCCATGGTCACCGTCGGCGGCACGGAAAACCTGTTGATGGCGGCCTCACTGGCGAAGGGGGAAACGGTGCTGGCCAATGCGGCGCGCGAGCCGGAAGTCGCCGATTTAGCCCATTGTCTGGTCGCCATGGGTGCAGAAATTGACGGCATCGGCACCGGCACCCTGACCATTCAGGGCAAAGATGTGCTTCACGGCGCCCAACACGCCGTCGTCCCAGACCGTATAGAAACCAGCACCTATGCCGTCGCTGCCGCCATTACCGGTGGCGATTTGACGATTAGCGGCGCCCGGCCGGATTTGTCGCAAGCCGTGACCAAGGTTTTGACCAGCGCCGGGGTTGAGATTACGCCAACCAACGACGGCACTCGCGTTACCCGCGCCAACGGGGGGCTTCGTGGCGTTGATATGATGACCGAGCCTTATCCAGGGTTTCCCACCGACATGCAGGCCCAGGCCATGGCCTTGATGGCGGTGGCCGACGGCGCCTCGATGATGACGGAAACGATTTTCGAGAATCGCTTCATGCACGTGCCGGAACTTTGCCGCATGGGCGCCGACATCAACGTCCACGGGGCGTCGGCCATCGTCCGGGGGGTTAAAAAACTGTCCGGCGCCCAGGTCATGGCGACCGATTTGCGGGCCTCGGTATCGTTGGTGCTGGCAGGACTGGCGGCGGAGGGGGAAACCGTTATTAACCGGGTTTACCACCTTGACCGGGGCTACGAGCGCCTGGTCGACAAACTTTCAGCCTGCGGCGCCGATATCCGCCGGGAATAAGAATAAACCGGCTTTTTCAGCCCTTTCGCAACTGCTAACTAGCTAAATCTCTGAAAACCCTATAATAATGCCGCGATTCCGAACCGGACACCCGGTTTCGGGTTTTAATCGCCGGAGAAGACCGATGTTACGCGTCAACGAAAAACTGGTACTGGCCTTGCCCAAGGGGCGCATCCTTTCCGAAGTGATGCCGCTGGTGCGCGCCTGTGGCATTGAGCCGGAAGCGGGCTTTGACGCCCCTGACGACCGGCGGCTGCGTTTTAGCACCAACTTGCCGGAACTGGATATCATCCGGGTGCGAAGTTTTGATGTCGCCACTTTTATTGCTTTCGGTGCGGCGCACTTAGGGGTAGCCGGCAACGACGTGCTGACGGAATTCGACTACCCGGAAATTTACGCGCCGGTGGATTTAGGCATCGGACCCTGCCGCCTGGTAGTGGCCGAGCCTGAAGACATGGTCGACAGCGACGATCCGTCTACATGGTCGAGCGTGCGCGTGGCGACGAAATATCCGACCCTGACCAAAAGCCACTTTGCCGGGCGCGGCGTGCAGGTGGAATGCATCAAGCTCAACGGGGCCATGGAACTGGCGCCGCAACTGGGACTATGCCGCCGTATCGTCGATCTGGTATCGTCCGGCGATACGCTTAAAGCCAACGGTTTGGTAGAGGTCGAGCAGATCGCCGCCATTACGTCCAGGTTGGCGGTCAACAGGGCGGCCTGGAAAACCCGCCCGGACGAGATCGGGCACTGGATTTCTAAATTTCGCGAGGCCGTCGATGGCAACGCGGCTTGATATTAACGATCCGGGCTTCGAAGACGCGTTCATCCGGCTTTTAAGCGCCAAACGGGAAACGGGAAGCGACGTCGATGACGCCGTCGCGGGGATTCTCGCCGACGTGCGCGCCAGGGGCGATGCGGCGTTGCTGGCCTATACCAAGAAATTCGACGGCTTTGATTTGACGCAGGCCTCCATGCGGGTGACGGCAGAAGAGATTGCGGTTGCCCTTGAGGCTTGCGACAAGGACGTTCTAAATGCCTTGCAGTTGGCGGCCGACCGGATCAACGATTTTCACAACCGCCAGATCCCCGAAGACCTGAATTATACGGACGCAGGGGGGATCAGGCTCGGCTATCGCTGGACGCCTGTTGCCGCCGCCGGGTTGTACGTGCCGGGCGGCACGGCGGCCTATCCGTCGTCGGTGCTGATGAATGCCATTCCGGCCAAGGTCGCCGGTGTCAAACGCCTCGCCATGGTCGTGCCGGCGCCCAAGGGGGCGATCAACCCGCTGGTGCTGGCCGCCGCCGCCATTGCCGGGATCGATGAAATTTACCGCATCGGCGGCGCCCAGGCCATCGGCGCGCTGGCCTTCGGCACCGACACCATTGCCCCTGTGGACAAGATCGTCGGCCCCGGCAATGCTTATGTTGCCGCCGCCAAGCGCCAGGTCTTCGGCGCTGTCGGCATTGATATGATTGCCGGGCCTTCGGAAATTCTGGTACTGGCCGATGCCAAGAACGATCCCAACTGGATCGCGGCCGACCTGTTGAGCCAGGCCGAGCACGATACAGCAGCCCAGGCGATCCTGATTACCGATGACGCAAATTTTGCCGACGTGGTCATGGTTTCAGTTGACGGGCACCTGAAAACGCTTCCCCGCGCTGATGTGGCGGGGCAAAGCTGGCGCGATTTCGGCGTTGTCATCACCGTCGAAGCACTTGAAGACGCATTGCCCCTGGTTGACCGTTTGGCGCCCGAACATCTGGAAATCGCCGCCGACGATGCGCAAACGCTGGCCGACAGGGTTTCTAACGCCGGCGCAATCTTTATGGGCCGGTTCGCGCCGGAAGCCTTGGGCGATTACATTGCCGGCCCCAACCATGTGTTGCCGACGGCGCGTTCGGCCCGGTTTTCCTCCGGTCTTGGCGTGCTTGATTTTCTCAAGCGCACGTCGCTGATCGGGTGTGACAGTGCAGGCTTGGCCGATGTCGGCCCCGCTGCCATAAAGCTGGCCGAGGCCGAGGGGCTGTATGCGCATGCCCTTTCCTTGCGCCTGCGGCTAAATTTGCCAGAGGATTCTTGATCGCACCTATTGATCAAAATGTGGAGAGTCCGTGTCCGATAAACATAGAATCGTAAGTATTTTTCTCGACGAGAAAAGCGTCGTGCGCCGTGCCGCCCATGTCGAACACGAGCGTAAGGTGGCGGTCTATGATTTGTTGGAAGAAAATTATTTTGCCCCGGTTGATGATGATGCCGGGCCTTATACGTTGCGCCTGTCGATCGAGGAAAACCGTCTGGTGTTTGATGTTTGGAATGAAGAAGACAGCGTCGCCCTGATTAAATTCTCCCTGCCGCTGAATACTTTCCGCCGGATCGTCAAAGACTATTTCATGGTCTGTGAAAGCTATTTCGAGGCCATCAAGACGGCACCGCCGTCGCGCATCGAATCGCTGGATATGGGCCGCCGGGGGCTGCACAACGAGGGTTCCGATATCCTCCGCGAACGGCTTAAAGACAAGGTTGAGATCGACCGGGCAACGGCGCGGCGCCTGTTCACCCTTCTTTGTGTTCTGCACATCAGGGCCTAGGGCGTTTAAGGATGGCCGATCTTCCCTCTGCCGTGCTGTTTGCCTGCAACATGAATGCTATCCGTTCTCCTATGGCGGAAGGCATTCTGAAGTTTTTGCATGGGGAGCGCATTTATATCGATTCCGTTGGCGTCAGGCCGGGCGAGATCAACGGGTATTGCCTTACCGTGATGGACGAAATCGGCATCGACATGAGCCAACACAAGGCCAAGTCCTTCGACGATTTGGATGATTCCTACTTCGACCTGGTCATCCCCTTATCCCCGGGAGCCCAACACAGCGCCGTTGAAATGACCCGAGTCATGGCCTGTGAAGTGGAATTCTGGAACACGTTCGATCCGTCTTTGGTCGAGTCCGAAGACCGGGAAACTGTTCTCGATGCGTTCAGAACCGTCCGCGATCAACTGATGCAACGGATCAAGGCGCGGTTCCCCCTGAGTGCTGCCAGAGATACATAAGAGGCCTATGGGGGTTATTATTTTTGGGAAAACCCTTGACCACAGCCCTTTGAGCGCTATTTATGAGCCGCCTTTGAATACTTTTTGAGGATCTGATGGCAAAAGAAGAAGTATTAGAATTCACCGGCACGGTGACTGAGCTTTTGCCCAACGCCATGTTTCGCGTGGTTTTGGACAATGAGCACGAAATTCTTGCCCACACGGCGGGCAAAATGCGCAAGCATCGAATCCGCGTGCTGGCCGGTGACAAAGTCAATGTGGAAATGACCCCCTACGATCTGTCCAAGGGCCGGATCACTTTCCGATTTAAATAACGGGTGTCCCATGAGCGGGCGCCTAATTCTTGCCTCGGCGTCGCCCCGGCGGCTTGATCTATTGGCGCAGGTGGGTATCCGGCCCGACGAGACCGTTGCCGCCGATATCGACGAAACCGCCCTGGCGCGTGAAAAACCGAATGAGCTGGCAACCCGTCTGGCGCTGTTAAAAGCCCGCCATGTGGCGGATTCTTTCCCCGCCGAATATGTTCTCGGCGCCGATACCGTCGTCGCCTGTGGCCGGCGCGTGCTGGGCAAGGCGGCAGACGAAACTCAAGCCCGGAAATTTCTCAGCCTTCTGTCCGGTCGTCGGCATCGGGTCTATGGCGGAATTGCCGTTATCGGCCCCGACGGCAATAACCATACCCGGTGCGTCATGACGACGGTCCATTTCAAGCGCTTAGGCTTGGCCGAGATCGACGCCTATTTGGAAAGCGGCGAATGGCGGGACAAGGCGGGGGCTTATGCCATTCAGGGACAGGCCGGCACTTTTGTACCCCGGATCAACGGGTCCTACTCCAACGTCGTTGGGTTGGCGCTGACGGAAACGATGGCACTGCTTCGCGGACTAGGTCTCGGGGCATGAGCATCGATAGCGTCCTTATCAGCAAATCCCCCGGTGAAATTCGGGTGGCGCTGCTGGAACAAGGGCGACTGGTGGAATTGCTGGTATCTAGGATAGGACAGGAAAGCGCGCTCGGTAATGTCTATCTTGGCCGCGTCGAGGCGGTGAAAAAGGGCATCGAGGCTGCCTTCGTCGATATCGGCCTTGGCCGCTCTGGTTTTCTGGGCCTCGCCGAAGCCCGCCCTGCCGGCCCCCGAAATGGCAACGAACGCGACAGCATCGGTGATTACGTAAACGAAGGAGACGCTGTCCTGGTGCAGGTGCAGCGCGACCCGGTCGAAGACAAGGGCGCCAAGCTGACGACGCATGTCAATCTGGCCGGCGTCAATCTGGTATTTCGTCCGGGGCAGTCGGGGGTCAACGTGTCGCGGCGCATCACCGATGAAAATGACCGCCAGCGCCTGGGCGCAGTGATAGAAGGCCTGGCCCCGGAAGATGGCGGCTTTATCGTTCGAACCGCGGCGGCGGCAGTTGATGACGAGGCGCTCAAGCGGGAAGTGGCAGGGCTGATGAAGCGTTGGGCGGATATTCGAAAAAAACGCGCCAACGCCCGCGCCCCGGCGGCGCTGTTTGCCGAACCGGGTGTGGCGATTTCGGCGCTCCGCGATCAGGGCCGGGGCGTGGAAAGGATTATTATCGACGACACCGGGATGGCTGCTGAAATCGGTGCGTTTATGGAAGCCGAAATGCCGGGCCGGGATACGGCTATAGAATTTCATAACGGCGCCGAGCCTCTGTTTGATTCTTTCGGCATCGAGGAGCAGATCGACGAGGCGTTGTCGCCGGTGGTCGAATTGCCGGGTGTCGGCTCGCTAATTATCAGTCAGACCCCGGCGTTATGCGCCGTCGACGTCAATTCCGGCGGCGCCGACGGCGGGGAGAAGGAAAAGACGGCGCTGGCCGTCAACCTGGAAGCCGCCTTGATGTCAGCGCGGCAAATCAGGCTGCGCAATATTTCAGGCTTGATCGTCGTCGATTTTGTCCCGCTCAGAGACGACGCCAACAAGCGGCAAGTTCTTGAAACCCTGCGCCGTGCCATGGCCGACGACCCCCAGGGGCCGCACGTCATCGGCCATACCCGCATGGGGTTGGTAGAGGTGACGCGGCGCCGCCAGAGCGTGTCGTTGCTGGAATTGCTCGGTGGGGCCGGCAACGGCCCCGAAGGCCCGGTGAAATCGGCGTTGACCTGGGGACTGGAAGCCCTGGCCCAGGTTCTGCGCCAGGGCCAGGGCCAAAGTGTCGGGCTGGAGCTGCGCGCATCGCCGGCGGTCATCAAGGCGCTGAAGACCACCGACGGGCCGGGTCCGGCGGCGGTGGCGGTGGTCGAAGAACGCCTCGGCCTTGCCATCACGCTCAGCCCTAATCATGATCTCGCCGATGGTCAGTTCGATATTGCGGCGAAAAAAAACGGCTAGGGCAGATGTCGGAGAAACCCGAAAAAACCGCCAAGGTGGTGCCGCTGAAACGGGCCAAATGCCCGACCTGCGGCAAGCCAGCTACGCAGGTGACCAAGCCATTTTGCTCGAAGCGGTGCGCCGATATTGACCTTGGGCGCTGGCTCAACGAGGACTACCGCATCCAGACGAATGAGTTCCTTGGTGAAGACGAACAGGCCTTGGACCCCGAGGACGAAACCTAGGGCTTGCCGCCACCGGGGTGTGCTGGACAGTGTAGGGGAATTCTTCTATAAGCGGCGTTCCCAAAGGGGCACGGCCTTTCAGGATTGTTCGCCCCGATCCCTTTCGGGATACGCCCAGGTAGCTCAGTTGGTAGAGCAGTGGACTGAAAATCCTCGTGTCGGTGGTTCGAATCCGCCCCTGGGCACCACTTTTTTCTCTATAAAATCAATGACTTATGAAAACTGGCGTTTGAATAGCGTGTGGCATGCTCCGTTTCACCCTATCCCCCCTAATTCCTTGTTATCCTTCACTTTCCCTTTCTGTCCCGTCAGGTCCATGCCACATGGATG
>JAZFSL010000167.1:0-10206 GCA_036446135.1 Rhodospirillales bacterium
AACGGCATCTATAGCTTTGCTTTTGAAAATTTCCATCGCCTCCAGGCCGTCATCGGCGGCGCTGATCAGGTATCCCTTGCGTTCAAGATAGTCCGCCAGTTCCAAACGAATAACTTCTTCATCATCGACAACGAGTATTCTCTTCACGGCGTTGTCCCTTCCGTTTTGGCCACTAGGGGCAGTTCAATGTGCATGATGGCGCCGTTGTCGTCGTTTTCCGCATACATTTTGCCGCCCATTTCGGTGATGATGCCGTAGCTTACGGACAGCCCCAGCCCCGTCCCCTTCCCGACCTCCTTCGTCGTGAAGAAAGGCTCGAACATCCGATCCATCACATTTTCCGGAATGCCGCCGCCGGTGTCGGAAACTGATATGATTGCGACGTTGCGCCCCGTATCACCGTCAAGAGTCACGGTGATTTTTTTCTCTCCTTGCTTTTTTTTCTCCATCGCATCGCGGGCGTTGGCGATCAGATTGACCATGATCTGTTCGATTTGCACGGCATGGCCCAAAACCATGACGTTGGTGTTGGAAAGTGTTTTCTCGATCTGAATTTCATGCAGGCGCAGCTGCTGTTGCATGAATTCGAATGAATCTTCGATGATTTTCTGAAGGTCGACCAATTGGGGCTTGTCTTCGGCTTTCCGGCCGAACACCCGCATGTGATCGATGATAGAGGCTGCACGTTCTGTCTGGGAACTTATGCGCTCGAATTTTTTCCCCAAATAGTCGTCGATGACCGCCTCATCTTCCATGTATTCAATAGCGCTGTCGGCAGCCATACGGATGACATTCAACGGCTGGTTCAGTTCGTGGGCGACGCCGGTCGCCATTTCCCCCAAGGTCGCCAGCTTCGTCGCCTGGATCACCTGTGCTTCCGCCTGCTTGCGCCCGGTGACGTCAGTGAACACGCCGTGGGTAGTCCTGGTTCCATCATTATTTCGGCGGTATATAATGCTTCCTTCAAGTTCCACGTTGCGGCCGTCCTTGCTGATAAAGGTCGCCTCTATGTCCCCAACCGGGTTGCCTTCCAGCACTTCTTGAAGCACCTCCATGCAGTGGTTCATGGAATCGGGGTGGATGACGTCGACAATTCGAAGCGCCGCCACTTCATCCGTACTGTAACCTAGGGTTGCCCGCCAGGCCTTGTTGGTGAAGATATAGCGCCCTTCAGTCGGGTCGACGCTCTGGATCAGGATCCGGGTGTTGTCGACGATGTCGCTGTAACGGGCCTCGCTTTCGGTGAGGGCGGTTGTCACCTTCTTCCGTTCGGTGATGTCCTGGCCGACACCGACGACGCCTATGATGTGGCCCTGTATATCGCGCCGCGATGTCGAGTTCAGGAGCACATCAACTTGATGCCCGGACTTTGTTTGAAGCGGTAACTCGAAGTTGGCTGTTTCGTCGCCCTGGAGCGCCTTTTCCAGGACCCCCCTCACCGAGGACTTGTTTTTGTCGGTGATGAATTCGTTGACGAGATTGCAGTGCATTACCTCGTCCCTCGCGTAGCCGGTAATTTCCTCCGCCTTCTGGTTCCATTCAGTGATATGTCCGCGCCTATCGACCCCGAAAATCGGCGCGTTGGCGGTGTCGATCAGCTGCGTCAACTCCGTCGATATTTTGTTAGCGAGTATCTTTTGGTTCGATATGGCCCGAATGTAGGTCGCCGAAATGCCCGTCACCAGAAGCCCCAGGACCAGGGTGAACAACGACTGCCAGTGATCGGTCAGAGCGAAGCTGCGGACAGTTGGACAATGGGCGATTGTCCAGGCGCGCGTGCCGATCGTTTCGGGGATCAACACGCAGTTGTCCGATTTGATTTCAGCCAGTGTTTTAAAAGGGGAATCGGCCGGATAAAGGAGTTGCCGATCTGCCTGGGCCGATAGGTCGAAAACGAAGATATTCGATTTTGTGGCCGAGTTGCCCATCGTTGAACCGGGCACTCCGGCAAAGTCCCTGACCCTAAGTACGCCGAGGGCGAAGCCCTGGAGGTTTTGGCGCCGGTCTTCGACGGTGTCCGTCCTGGTGCCGTTGCGGTAGATCGGCTGAAAGACTAGGAAGCCGAAACTCTTTTCCATCTCCTGGACCAGGGTGATCCGCTCCGTCGCCACCATTTCACCGATGTCCCGCGCCCGTTCCAAGGCCGCCAGCCGGGACGGATTTGACCCCAGGTCAAAGCCCAGTGCCGCTTCATTGCCCCGATAGGGCTCGACGAAATAGACCGGAAAATACGCGTCACGGTCCCCGGCCGGGACCATCCGGCCCTGGGCTTGACGCTCGGTGAAGGTGAACCCTTTTATACCGTCCCTGCGGACGGCGGCCTCGAAGGCGGCGCGGTCCGCCGCCTTTACCCTAGGGATCCATTCGAGCGCCTGGATTGAATGACGTTCCTCTCCCAACTCCACTCTGGTAAATCGCCTGAATTCATCCCGGGAGACTTCTTTGGAGCCGGCGTAAAATGCTTTAATCGACTCTACCGCTTCCAACGTAGAGGAAAGGCGCTGGTGGAGGATGACTCCGTGTTGAGCCGCCTCATGGGCGAACTCATCCCGTTGGCGCTCAATCCCCCATTCCCGGACCACCATCATTGCACCGATGGCAATGATGGTGCCAAAAATCAACGTCACGGCTATTGGCGCATTATTATGCAAGTCTCACCCTCCCGGTTTCATTTTAGGCTTGTCTTTAATTATAGGCTCTTTCGAGCTTTTCTCCATGGTGTTGCTTTCCATTCCGGTCATGCCTCCGGGTAACGTTGCGGCAGTTGAATGCGTGCCGTCGTTTCCACATTTTTTTCACTGGAAAGGGTCAGTTTCCGAATTTTGCGGAGAAGAACCCGAATATCTATTGGCTTGGTAAACCAATTTCTATTTTGCACTCATAGAGGACCCGTGAGTGTCTAAATTCTTCTGTGTATTTCTTGAGATGGTTCATTCCTGCCTGAAAACCCTTTCTTAGAATTTTCATGAAAGCCCCGGTATTTATTAGATTTAAGGTTGCTGCTCCGAATTCGTGGCAAAGCTCAGTGCATCTGTCTTGCAGATTGTTGTATCCGATCCAGCTGCCTGCGATAGCGTTTTCGTCGCCATCGTCTGAGACTTCGTTGGAAGCGTTCAATCATCGCGAACACCTCTCTTCCTTGAGAATTACGTTTAACGTTCCAGGCCAATCGTTTCGAACGCATGCATCGATAGCGCCATCCAAGCCGAGAGAATGGACGAGATTGTTCGCAATTTTCCCTTGATAGGTACGATTTCCAATATCGACGGCTCTACGTTCTTTTCTCATGGCGAACTCCTTTGTTAATCAGAGTGATGAAATTTTGTCCTTGATCCTAAGTTTCTGCGTTTTTAATGCCCCAATCCGAAGGCTGTCCGGTAATGGTCTCATTTCCTCATCCAAAATCTCGCGATCAAGTTTCCGGTGTTTTGATTCGAGAGCGGCCCGGTGTGCAGATAGGGTCATGCTACCCCCCATTTAATGAGTCCAGTAGATGTCCTCCCGATCACCTATGGGCACACTCGAAAGTGAAAAATTGTCTATCAATGCGGAAAGAGTTTGCTGAATGTCGTCGTTTACACGAGACGCATGAGCGTAAGTTTCCTGGGTTTCCTTTTCGTTTATTGAGGTTGCTTCTAGGACGTACATTTTTTCCACTCCTATGTTTCTGTTTGATGCCCAGTGACCCGCAAACATCGTGCCAAATCTCCGTCACGCCATAACATTGAGCCTTTTTCAGAAGTGTGATGGCGTAATCCCCCCATTTTCGGCAGAACCCGTGGATAACTCATTCGATTTCTTGGCGCAGGTATCCGGGCGCTGCCGGACGATTTCTTTGCGTTGCCCTATTTTTTTACTCTCAAAATGAGAAACCAAAAGTCAGATTCTCAATTTGACCCGTTGAACGGGAATGATTCTTGGATGGACCAGTGTCAGTGGATGCTATCCGCTCGCCCCGGGATCACTCTCGGATTAGCGTTAAGGGGGTGCCCCATATCCCAATGAGGGCTTATGCATCTTCCAACTGTTTCCAAGGCACTGTACGCAGGTCTTGGCAGGGGTGCGTGCTGGCGATGGCGAAGTGTATTGTCGTCCGCGCACGCCCCAAAATATTTCCGAACGCGGTACGCACCCGTTCCATAAAGGCAGAGAGGGTGGGGAAGACATCGCGAACCTCACCATTCAAAAGGTAGAAGACATCTCCTTGCCCTTGTTCGGCGAGCGCTTCCACCAACACAACGCCTTCTGCATTGCGTGGCATGGCGGCAACAAATACTTCACCGGCACAATGGAAGTTAACCCGAATGTCGTGGTAGACACGGGCGATATAGGCGTCAGCGTTGGTCAGGCGGTGCCAACCGACAGGGACAAAGCCCGCCTGTCCCAACACAATGTCGATGGCTCGGTGATTTTCAAACGCGCCGTTGGTATCGGGCATTCGTGCCGTCGTTACCTTCAGGCTAATACTAAGCAGCGCCAGAATGACGATGGTCAGCATCGGCAGGACATTGCGCATTCGCATGACGAGTTCCCCATAATATTAAAGTGCATGTGATCAGGACAATCCCGGCCTCAAACCAATACCGTCCCTCACCTGAATGGAAAAATACGTATGCCTCCGCATCCAACCCCATTCGTGCCAGCCTAAGATGATTAAGGACGGGAACTAACACGGAAATTCCTGCGCCCGCGATCCAGACCCTGCGCGTAAAGGAAGACAGGAAAGCGCGGCTTACGGCGAACCAGGCAAGCAACGAATAGGAGAGATTCGCAAAAGACGAGCACCCGGTCAGAATGAGCAGCCTGTGCCCGTCCGGCCCGATGATCAGATTTCCCCGATGGCCGACCTGATCGTAAAACGTCGACAACCAGATGGCGGCGACCCGGCCATCAAAGGCCAAAAGTGGTTCGGCGAACAAGTCCAGCAGGGCCCTGGAGAGAGGGTCTCGCATGGCGACGGCCATCATGATAGCACCACCAGCGCGCATATTTTCGGGCAGGCTCTTGTCGAGGAGAATGGCAGCGGCAAGCGCACCAAGCATCAGCCATGCGACCGTCGCGCTCGGTATGAAAAGGCCAACACTTACCGCTAGGGCAAGTACAAAATGATGCTGGCGCACAGGTCTAGGCGCCGAGTGAAGAACCAAAATTATCGCCAGAACAAATGAAGCGGCCAAGATGGGGTTCATACCCAGTCCGCTTAACAGGGCGGAGAGCGCACCTTCTTTTTCTATTGTCACGGCGACCGGGCGGGCGACTGCGTTCAGAAACCCGATGACGGCGGTGACGGCAAAGATAGTCTGGATGGAAAGGTCAGAACGGATCATGACGTTCGCGCCGCCGCCGAATGCCGCCGATGCCGACGCCCAGGACGGCGGCGGCCAAGATACCCCCGGCTATCCCGCTTCCGACGATCGGGGCGGGAGCGGCATACGTGGTCGTTCCGCCGTCCGACCCGGAACCGGAGCAATCCTCGCTGGAGCCTAAGTGGCCGTTGCCGCACTCGCCATCATTACTATGCGTTGCGTGTGAGGGACCCGAAGCAAGGAAGGCCAGTATGAAAAAAACACCGAATGCTGGGTTCATTTTTTTAACACCCATTATCTGCTTGCGACACATGCCCTTACGCCGCCGCTTCCGCGGAATTCAGGAAGCGAAGGGCTTCACGGAGTCCGGCGCCCAGATTCACGTTCGCCTGCACGCCCAGTTTTTCCTGTGCCAGGTTGGGGTCGCCCAAAGAGACCCGGATATCGCCGGCCCGCGCGGCGGCCATTTTGATATCCACGCTGGTGCTGTTAACCGACGCTAGAGATCGCGCCAACTGGAAGATGTTGGTTCCGCTGCCCGTGCAGGCGTTGTAGACCGGCGCCGATGTCGATGCGAATTTCATGCCGGCCAGCAGGAACGAAACGATGTCGGAGACGTAGATGAAATCACGGACTTGCTGCCCATCGCCGAACACGGTGATGGACTGTCCGCTCAGGATGCGCTCGGCGAAAATGGAGATCACCCCTGAATACGGGGAATGCGGATCCTGCCTGGGGCCGTAAACGTTGAAGAATCGGAATCCGGTCGTCGGCACCTGGTGGATTAGGCCGGCGACGCGGGCATGTTGCTCGCAGCCCAGCTTATCCGCGCCGTAGGCGGTTAGCGGGCGCGGCGCGGCACTTTCGGTGAGCGGCATGGACGCGTTGTCGCCGTAGACGGCGGCGGACGAAGCATAG
The DNA here is from genome assembly GCA_036446135.1 of Rhodospirillales bacterium. GTDB lineage: Bacteria > Pseudomonadota > Alphaproteobacteria > Rhodospirillales > Casp-alpha2 > Casp-alpha2. Next base: position 6,225 of record JAZFSL010000167.1, read on the forward strand.
ACAACGGCGGCGGGTTCCTGGCCCCGGCAAGTGCGTGCCGCGTCGAAGACATTGATAGCACCCGTCAGGTTGGTCACATGCGTGCCGGTCCAGTCCTCTATGGATTTTTCAACCGAAGATACGGCCGCCAGATGAAAGCAACCGTCTGCGCCGTTCATGGTTTCCTTTACTGTCGTCTTGTCGCCCACATCCCCGATGATCAGTTCGGCGCGCGGGTCCAGGTTGGACCGTTTGCCGGTGGATAGGTCGTCGAGGGCGCGGACGGTGTGGCCTTCCGCCAAAAGGGCATCAACCAGGTGCGATCCGATGAAGCCGCATCCACCCGTTACCAAAAAAGTTCTCATTGTTCTCTTTCTCCAAATTGGTTGTGTCAGGAGAAAGGCAACGCAAAGCCCTTGCCAAGTCGGGAGGCCCTGTAAGCACGGCTATTTCGACCCCCATTGGCGGCAAGCGGACAAAAATTTCGACAATTTGAGAGTCAGGCTGCATCACTTTGCGCGGACCAGACGACATCGGAACCGGGAAAGCGGTGTTTTTGCGATGCCGAGACTGGCATCGGATTTGCGAGGTCGAGTAAAGATTCGCAAACCTAAGGAGAAAACGATGCCGACTTCCTATGCCGATGAAACATGGATGCTTCTGGATTCAAGGGGGATCGGCGGCATAGAAAGCCATGTTCTGCATCTTGCCGCGGGCCTTCAATACCGGTGGGGAAATGTGCGTGTCGTATTTCTGGAAAATCATGGCAAGCATCCGCTCATCGAACGGCTGGATGAGGAGGGAATTTCCTGGGAACACCTGAACGGCACCTTGCGATCGCTGCTTGCCGCCATGCGCCGCCGCCCGATGTTGTTGCATACACACGGCTACAAGGCAGGAATTCTTGGTAGGATTGCCGCGTTGATTCGCCGGGTTCCTGTCGTCAGCACCTTTCATGCCGGTGAGCCGGGTGTCGGAAGGGTGCACTTGTATAACACCTTGGACCTTTTAACCGCAGGGATAGGAACATCCATCGCGGTCAGTACGCCGATTAAAGACCGCATTCCCGGGCCCGCCCACCTGGTCCACAATTTTGTCCCCGTCCCCAATCACCCCAATGGCGCTAAGGCGCCGGTTATAGCCTTTGTCGGCCGGTTGTCCCATGAAAAAGGCCCCGACTTATTCTGTCAATTAGCAGCACAAGTCCCGAACGCCCCATTCGCGATCTACGGCGACGGACCCATGCGTGGGGCACTGGAGAAACGCTATGGCGGCGATGTTTTTTTCAAGGGAGAAGTGTCCGACATGGAACGCCACTGGGGCGATATTGGCCTTGTCTGCATGCCGTCGCGCCATGAAGGGTTGCCGTACACGGTCCTAGAAGCAATGGCACACGGGATACCTGTCGCCGCGTTCGGCGTCGGCGATCTGCCGCGCGTCATTGCGCATGGCCAAAACGGTTGGCTGGCCGCGCCCGGGAATATCAAGGAACTGGCAAACCACCTCCGCCAATGGAGCACATTGGAGAGAGGTCACCTTGACGAGATATCCGCGAAGGCACGCGGAACGATCAGGGATCAATATTCAACGGACGCGGTGATTCCCCGGATCATCCGAATTTACCAGGAGACGATCGCCAACGGCGCCGCCAAACCGACTTTGGGCATTACAGGGAAAACCGCATGTTAAACCGCCTGATCACCTCTCCCGCCTTGCGTCAAAGCCTTGTCTACGGATTAGCGCTGGCCTCCGCCAAGGGAGTCTCTCTGTTGATGGTGCCGGTGTTCACGCATTTTCTGAGCCCAGCCGACTATGGCCGTCTGGACATCGTGCAGACCCTGGCTGACCTGCTTAGCATCATGATCGGTCTCGGCCTGGCCGATACGCTGTTTCGCTTTGCCGGAAGCGCCGAAACGGAAGACGAGCGCCAGGCCGCTGCCGCCAATGTGTTCGGCTTCTCCGTCATTATCGGTGTGATTGCCCTGGCTGCGACACAGCTTGCCGCACCCTTGATCGCCGATTTGTTGCCCGGCGGGATCACGGTGATGCAGACCCGCCTCATTCTTGGCACGCTGGCTATGTCCGGGATCAGTCTGGTCCTGTTGTCTTGGGTGCGCATGCAGGAAAGGGCGAGCCTCTATATGTTTGGCAGCCTGGGCCGTGTCGTGCTGCAGGCGTCAGGGGCTGCCGTCTTGTTATGGGTGGGCCTGGGGGTGACGGGCGTTCTGGTCGCGGGGCTGGCCGCAGCCACGGCGTTGGCACTAGGGTTGTCGTACTGGTGCCTGTGTCATACGGGAATTTCATTCGACGTTCAGCGTTACAAGACCTACCTGGTCTACGGCGGACCGTTGGTCCTGACCGGTATGGCCGGGTTTGTTCTGGGTAGTTTTGACCGATGGATTCTGGCTGATGCGATCGGCCCGGCGGCAATGGCGGAATATGCGCTGGCCGCCAAGATGGCCTTGATCACCGCCTTTGTAATCCAGCCGTTCGATCTGTGGTGGCTGCCCAACCGGTTCAAGATTCTCGGTCAGGCGGGTGGTGTGGAAAAATGCGCCCGCGCCGTCGGCATCGGGGTGACGCTGGCAGTTGCCGCTGCCGTTGGGGTCGCGATCGGCGGTCCTGCGGTGATCCGGCTGGTAACTCCTAACGTCTACCATGGGGCCGTCGTCTATGTGCCATGGTTGGCGGTCCTGGCCGCGGTTCATGCGGTCAACACCATGATTAACTTAGGGGCCATGAGTGGACGAACCACCGTTCGTCCGCTGATGATCGACGCCAGCGCGGCGGCCATTGCCGTCATCGGCTACCTCACCCTTATCCCGGTTTATGGCGGATACGGAGCCATCTGCGCGACCGCCATAGCGCTGACCAGCCGCTTGATCGTGACCTATAAGGTCTCACAAAGCATTCTGCATATTCCATACCGACTGAACCGTATGATCCTGCTGGCGGGCTCGGCCCTGGCATTGATTACTTTTTTGCCCGTATCGAACGGCATTGTCACGCCGATGGTTTGGGCGGTGGTGGCAGGCAGCGGTGTAATGGCGCTATCCCTAGCCATAAATCTTCTGCCCAAACCCGAGATGATGGCGCAGTAAAGAAATTAGGCCGAGCGTTATGCAATTTAAATCCATCGGCAACCGGAAACAGCAGACGATCATCGCCGTCGCCGCAAGCGCGATCCTTGCCCTTGCGGCGACGGCACTGAACCATCCCGTTTTTTTTGCTGCTGCCGGTCTGGCACCGCTGGCGGTGATTGGTGTGCTGCGTGCGCCGTTAGCGTTAGTGCTCGGCTTTGCCGTGTTTTCGTTCTTCCGCATTCACGAAGTGTTTCCGGCATTGTATCCGTTGCACATACCCCAATGGTTAGCCCTAGGCGCTTTGGCGTCCCTGGCCTGGGAAATATGGAGCCGCAGAACATCCATCTATTGGAGCCGCGAACTAGCTATGTTCAGCTTCTTCTTCGCAGTTGTGACCATTGGCGTGTTTTTCGCCACCAATCGGCCGGAGGCCTGGGCGACATGGTCCGGGACGTATGTCAAAATTGGCATCATGACTTTTGCCCTGGCATGGCTGATGCGCACGCCAGAGGCGTTCCGAGCCGCAATACGCATCATCATCGCGGCCGGCATTTTGATCGGCTTGGTCGCCCTGCACAACAAAATAAACGGGATCGGATTGGTGGAAGGCACCCGGGTCACCATCGGGCGCGAAATCGGCTCCATGCTCGGCGATCCCAACGACCTTGCCCTTGTCCTTCTGTTTCCCGCCGCTTTTACCCTCGCGGTTTTTCTATCGCCAAACGAGAGTAAGTGGGCAAGGATTTTTGCCGTTGCCGGGTTCGTTACCGTGTTCTCGGCCATCATCGCTACGCAAAGCCGGGGTGGATTGATGGGCATCACTGCGGTCATGGGGACCTTCGCCTGGCGCCGCGTGCCCAACAAGGGGATATTGATCGCCGTCGCGGCGGTGGCCTTGGTCATTCTGTTCGCCTTTGCCG
>JAZFSL010000168.1:0-3489 GCA_036446135.1 Rhodospirillales bacterium
GATGAACATTTCAAGGAACGGGGCGTTCTGGTCGAACTTCCTGATCAACAATTGGAAACGGCGCCGATGCATAATATCATTCCACGTCTGTCCGATACGCCGGGAACTTTCCGCCTTCCGGCGCCGGATTTAGGCGAGCACACCGACGTGCTGTTGTCGCAGCTGGGGCTCGGCGAAGAGCGAATTACCGAGCTTCGCGGGCGTGGCGTTATCTGAGGTACCGGATTAATTCTGAGATGAACATCTTCCGCCAATTTCGCATCACCACCATTAGCTGGGCGCTTGTCGGAAAACTTTCGTCTGATGTGAAAGTCGAGGGTTAAGTGGAGACCAACAATAATTCCCCGTCACTTGTCTGGCGTTCGCTATTGTACGTACCGGCTAATAATGAACGCTTCATCGACAAGGCCCACTTGCGCGAAGCTGACGCTATTATCCTCGACCTGGAAGACAGTGTGCCCGAGGCCGAGCGGGACAAAGCCCGCTACATGCTGGAGGTTTCCGTGGAAAAGGCGGCCCGCAACGGCGCCGATGTTCTGGTCCGCATCAACCGACCGGACGATGCCTGCGCCCAGGATCTGGAAGCGGCCGTTATACCCGGTGTTCGTGCCCTGATGCTGCCCAAGGTGCCGGACGCCAAGCATGTGAACGTCCTCGCCGGGTTCGTGGATGAACTGGAAAAGAAACGCGCCATGGATCCAGGCTCGATCCTGTTCGTGCCCATGGTGGAAAGCCCGGCGGCGCTATTTAGGGCCGAGGAAATCGCCGCCGCTCATACCCGCAATGCCGCCGCCTTTCTTGGCGGAGAAGATTTTGCCGCCGCCGCCGGCATGATCCCCGACCCGGAAACGCTGTTCCTGCCAAAAGTGTTGACCATGTATGCGGCGCGTGCCGCCGGGATCATGCCGCTTGGTATGCTTGGCACCGTCGCTGACTTCAAAGACCTGGATGTGGTTCGCGAAACCGTACGGCGTTCACGCCGGTTCGGGTTTGAAGGTGCGTCGTGTATTCACCCCAGTGTAGTCCCGGTCCTGAACCAGGAAATGAGACATTCTCCGCAAGAGGTCGATCAGGCAGAACGGATTGTCAGCGAATACGCCGAAGCGGAAAAATCCGGCCTGGGCGCTATTACCGTGGACGGAAAAATGATCGATGTCCCCGTGGCCGAACGGGCCGCAGCCCTGCTTGCCCGTAACCGGGTTATCGAGGAGAAGGAAAAAAGAAAAAATAAGCACCCAAGGTAAGAATAAGGATTAAGATTAGGATTAGGATTAGGATTAGGATTAGGATTAGGATTAGGATTAGGAAAGCCGACATGGAGACGATGGCGATAGTCTTCGTGTCGGTTTTACTAAATCCGAAGGACTAGACTAATTCGAAAAAATTCATGGATCACGCCTTGTCGCCAGAAAAGCTTATTCAGTGGGGGTAGCATTTTAATATAGAAAAAATATTAACTAATTTCCCGGCTCTGTCCGGACACAGCGCTTCACCAGAGCAATCGCTAATAGGGCGCCAGTGGCGGAAATAAAAGCCATCGGCTGATAAGCGCCTGGCCCATAAAGATCAAAAAGCCTGCCCGACCACAACATCACCAGGCCCAACATCAGTCCCATGACGACAGCTGAATAGAGGCCTTGCGCCGACGCCGAAAGGTGCTGGGGCACGCGCCGGGAAATGAAATAAATCGCCCCCAGATGCGTTGCCCCAAAGGAAAAGGCGTGCAGCATTTGCAAAAACAACAGCGCCGTTAACTGATCCGTAAGCCCGCTCAACGACCATCGCAACGTCCCGGCGATGCCGCCGAGCGCAATCAGAGCGCCGGGCCCAAACCGGTCAACCAGGCGGGCGCCGAAGATAAAAAGGACGATCTCGGCGAAGACGGCTTCGGCCCAAAGCCAGCCGATGGTGTTTTCGGAAAACCCCTGGGCCTGCCAATTGAGAGTAGCGAAACCGTAATAGACACTGTGGCTGGACTGGATCAGGGCGCAGGCGGTGATAAACAGCACAAAACGCCGGTCGCGAAGAACTTCGAAGGTGGAAAACCCTGGTTGCATCGATACCGGTGCAAGTGTCCGGGGCAACATAAGGCAGGCGCCGATAACCAAGGCCAGAGCGCCCAGCAAAACCCAGTAGACGATGTCCGGCGATCGTCCGGCCAAAACATATCCGGTGCCGACGGTGGCTGCGATAAAGCTCAGCGAGCCCCATAGGCGGATACGCCCGTAATTCAGCTCACTGCTATTTCCCCCGGTATTTCCCGAAACTTCTTTTCGGCTGCTTCCTGACAGCATGGTCAAGCTTTCGCCCAGGGGCATGATCGGCGACCAGAAGGCAAAAAACAGTATGCTGACCAGTAAAATTCCCCAAAACCCGTCGGTAAAGGCGAACATCATGAAGGACACGAACGCCAGAACCGACATGGTTATGATAATCGGACGGCGTTGGCCGCGGCGGTCGGCAGCATGGGTGATCAGCGGATTAAAGATGACCTTGAGCCCGACGCTTGCGGCGATAATGATGCCGATTTCCGTCGCTCCCAGGCCCTTGGCTTTTAGCCATAGCGGCCAGAATGGCATATGGATGCCGATGAGGGTAAAAACAGCACCGTAAAAAATTGCCATTTTCACCGTCGTTCGGGTGTTGTCAGCCGTTGGCTCGTCGGGCATGGTCTTGCTCCTGAACCCCTCCACCGGGTTTGGCGTAAGGGAAGGGAATGAATATCCTGAAACGAGGCCATCCGAAAGACTCCAAAAATCCCGGATTGATAGATTCCGGGTTGAAAGAACTGAGGTGAAGCGATGAAAATTGTCATTTTTGGCGCTGGCGGGATCGGTGGTTATTTTGGCGCCCGCCTTGCCGACGCTGGCAGTGAAGTGCATTTCATCGCCCGCGGCGCCCACCTGACTGCCATTAGGGAAAATGGCCTTCGGGTGCAAAGCGAACTGGGGGATTTGTGTATCAACCCGGCCCTGGCCACCGACACCCCCGATGATATCGGCGTTGCCGATGTGGTTATGTTGATGGTCAAGCTTTACGACACCGAAAACGCGGCCCGCGTCATGGCGCCCATGGTCGGTAAAAAGACGACGGTGGTGTCTTTTCAAAACGGGGTCACGGCGAGCGATGTTCTGGCCGATGCCTTCGGGATTAAACGGGTTATTGGGGGTACCACCAATATTGGCGTTAAGATCGGCGAACCCGGACAGATCGTTCACACCGGCACGATGGCAAAGATAACCTTCGGCGAATTAAACGGAAGACTTAAGAAGCGCACAAAATCCCTGCTGGCAGTCTTCGAAAAAGCTGGCCTGGATGTCGAGTTGTCCACCGAAATTACCGCAGCGTTGTGGTCCAAATTTATTTTTTTGAGCACCATGAGCGGCATCACCAGCCTTTATCGTCAGCCCATCGGGCCGATCCGGGATGATCCGGAAAAATGGCAAGAATTCCGCCACGCCATGGAAGAAGCCTACACCGTCGCTATCG
>JAZFSL010000169.1:0-3619 GCA_036446135.1 Rhodospirillales bacterium
GGATTGTGCTGGAACATCTCGCGGCTGATGTTCAATGGCAGGTCTTCGGAATCGACGATGCCGCGCATAAACCGCAAGTACGGCGGCAATAATCCTTCGCAGTCATCGGTGATGAAGACGCGTTTGACGTAAAGCTTCACCTGCGCCTTGCGCTCGGGATGAAACAGGTCATGCGGGCGCGTCTCGGGTACAAACAAAAGGTTGGTATAGGACACCACCCCTTCGATGGTGTTGTGCAGCGTCATCCAGGGGTCGTCAAACCCGTGGCCGACATGGTGGTAAAATTCCTTGTACTGATCTTCCGTAATCGATTTCTTGTCGCGGGTCCATAACGCCGACGCGGTATTGATCGTGCTCTCTTTATCGTCTTCCTCCAAAAGGACAATGGGAATGCCGATGTGGTCTGAATGTTGTTTGACGATGTGCTCAATGCGGGCCGGTTCCAGGTATTCCTGTTCTTTTTTGGACAGATGCACGACGACATCCGTGCCGCGGCTTTCGCGCTCGGCTTCGGAAATGGTGAATTCGCCCTTGCCGTCGGACGACCACAGCCACGCCTTGTCGTCGCCGGCCTTTTTGCTCAGCACCTCGACCTTGTCGGCGACCATAAAGGACGAATAAAAGCCGACACCGAACTGGCCAATCAGGGCCATATTGTCACCCTTTTTGTCCTCTTTTTTATTCTGGCTGAGTTGATCGGCGAAGGCCTGGGTGCCGGATCGCGCAATGGTGCCGAGCATATCGGTCATCTCGTCGTGGTTCATGCCGATGCCGTTATCGGCGACGGTCAGGGTTTTGGCTTTCTTGTCGAGGGAAAGGGTGACGCGGAAATCGCTGTCGCTGTCCGTCAATCCGGTTTCCGTCAGGGCCGCATAGCGGAGTTTGTCGCAGGCGTCGGAAGCGTTGGAGATCAACTCGCGCAGAAAGACTTCCTTCTGGCTGTAGAGCGAGTGGGCGACGATATCGAGAATCTTCGAGACTTCCGCCTGGAAGCTGAATTTTTCCGTGCCCTTGGTTTTATTTCTCTCTGTTTTTTCCTTTGCGCTCATGTCTGTCCTCTTGTGTCAGTAAGTGTTTCCATAATCTGTACCAAGATATGTGCCGTGAGGGGGCGCGGCGCAAGTCCCCTCCGGGCTGGCGGGTGTAAAAGGCGTCCGTAAATAGTATGCAAAAAAACATACCGTCGTATTGACGCCGGGCACCCTTTTTCGCCAAGCTCGCCCGTAATGAGTAATGCTCCACCACCGGACCCGGAAAAGCTCGTCGCCGCCCGTGCGCGGTTGCTTGAGGAAATCGAAGCGGATGCCCGGGAAACTGAAAACTGGACCTGGCGGAAAAAGTTTTCCTCCGCCGTCATGCAGGCCATGGCGCGGGTGCCGCGTCATGAATTTGTTGGCCCCGAAGAAGTTGTCTCCGCCTACGTCAACCGGCCCTTGCCTATCGGCTTTGGCCAAACCATTTCACAGCCCTATATAGTCGCCCTGATGAGCGACCTGCTGGATTTGCGCGGGCGCGCGCGGGTGCTGGAAATCGGCACCGGATCAGGCTATCAGGCCAGCGTGCTGGCAGACTTGCTTGCTGACGAGGGGGGCAGGGTATTCAGTGTCGAAACGCTGGAGAAGCTCGCCGGTCCGGCCCGCGAACGCTTTGCCCGGTTGGGCTATGACAATATCCAGGTCCGGATCGGCAATGGTTTTGAGGGCTGGCCCGAAGAGGCCCCCTTTGACGCCATTATCGTCACCGCCGCACCGGAAAAAATCCCCCCCGTCCTGGTCGAGCAACTGCGCCTCGGCGGGCGCATGGTCATCCCCCTGGGTGCCTCTAATGAGACCCAGTTTCTGACCCTCGTGACCAAAGATGCCGCAGGTAAGGTATCAAAAACGCCCCTGCTGCCCGTGGCCTTTGTTCCCATGCTTGGGCAATAGGTCTAAAATACCGCCGTCATGCAGATCAACACCTCAGCCCACCCAGCCCGCATCGTCGCCGTCTTGGGCCCGACCAATACGGGCAAAACCCACTTCGCTATGGAGTGCATGCTCGGCCATGCCACCGGCATCATCGGCTTTCCGCTTCGATTGCTGGCCCGAGAAAATTATGACCGCGCCGTCAAAATCAAGGGCCGGGGACAGGTGGCGTTGATCACCGGCGAGGAAAAAATCATCCCAGCGACTGCGAGCTATTTCATGTGCACGGTGGAATCCATGCCGCTCGATCGCGACGTCGCTTTTTTGGCAATCGATGAAATTCAGATGTGCGCCGACCCCGACCGGGGCCATGTCTTTACCGAGCGCCTGTTGTTTGCGCGCGGTACGCAGGAAACCATGTTCATGGGGTCTGACATCATCCGCCCTGTATTGAAGAGGCTGGTGGCGGGGGTGGAATTCATGACCCGGCCCCGGCTGTCGACGCTAACCTATAGCGGCGAAAAAAAGACGGCGCGCCTTAACTCGCGCACCGCCATCGTCGCGTTCTCAGCTTCCGAAGTCTACGCCATCGCCGAAATGGTGCGCCGTCAGCGCGGCGGGGCGGCGGTGGTGCTGGGCGCGCTCAGCCCGAGAACGCGCAATGCCCAGGTTGCCATGTATCAGTCGGGCGAGGTCGATTATCTGATCGCCACGGATGCCATTGGCATGGGCCTCAACATGGATGTTGACCACGTCGCCTTTGCCCAGACGCGCAAATTCGACGGCCGGGTGCAACGCCGTCTGACGCCACCGGAACTGGCGCAGACCGCCGGCCGCGCCGGGCGGCACATGAACGACGGCAGCTTCGGCACCACGGGAAATATCGGGCCGCTGGAGCCTGAAATCGTCGAGGCCATCGAAAGCCACACGTTCGAGGCCCTGAAATTTATCTATTGGCGCAACCCGGCGCTGGATTTTTCATCCCTCGACGGCTTGCTTAAAAGCCTCGGCCGGGCGCCTGGGACGCCAGGCTTGCTGAAGGCCCGCGAAGCCGACGATGAAATGGCCCTGCGCCAACTAGCCAAAGACCGCGTCCTTGCCGATCAGGCGGGTACGCCATGGGGGCTGCGTCTGTTGTGGGATGTTTGCCGGGTGCCTGATTTCGGCCAGATTATGAGCGACGGCCACGCCCGCCTGCTGTCGACCATTTTCCGCCACCTGATGGGACCTGATGGGCGATTGCCCGTGGACTGGCTGGGGAGCCAGGTATCCAGGCTCGATCGCACCGACGGCGATATCGAAACCCTGAGCGCACGCATCGCCGGCATCCGCACCTGGACCTATGTTTCCTATCAGGCCGGGTGGATCGACGATGCGGTTCACTGGCAGGATCAAACGCGTGTCATCGAAGACAAGCTGTCCGACGTGCTGCATGAACGCCTGACCCAGCGTTTTGTCGACAAACGCACGACGGCGCTGTTGAGCCGCATCAAGGAAACCGACGACCTGCTGGCCGGGGTGGCCAATAACGGCGAGGTCACGGTGGAAGGCCACCATATCGGACAGCTCGAAGGCTTCTGCTTTCGCCCCGACGGTCAGCCGGGTATCGAAGGCGCTGCCGAAAAATCAGTCTTGGGCGCTGCCATGCGCGCGCTCCGTGGTGAAATCGAGGCGCGCGTTCAACGATTGTCGTCGGATGCCGACGATCAGTTTGA
>JAZFSL010000170.1:0-6083 GCA_036446135.1 Rhodospirillales bacterium
GAAAATACCGTCTTTGTATCCGGTATCGGCTGCGCCGCCCGCTTCCCCTATTACATGTCGACCTACGGGTTTCACACCATTCATGGCCGGGCGCCGGCCTTCGGCACCGGCATCAAGCTGGCCAACCCCGATCTCGATGTTTGGGTGGTAACAGGGGACGGTGATGCGCTGTCCATCGGCGGCAACCATCTGCTGCATGTACTTAGGCGCAACGTGAATTTGCAGGTCCTGCTGTTCAATAACGAAATTTACGGTCTGACAAAAGGGCAGTATTCACCGGCATCCAGGGCCGGCACGTACTCGCCGTCGACGCCCTGGGGATCAATCGAAAACCCCGTTTCCGCCGCCGCCCTGGCGTTGGGCGCCGGCGGGCGCTTTGTCGCGCGCTCCGTCGATACCATGCAAAAACATCTGGGCGAAATGTTCAAGCGTGCCCATGATCACAACGGCACGTCATTCGTCGAAATTTTCCAGAACTGCATCGTTTTCAACAACGATATCTTTGCCGACTTCACCGCCAAGGACATCGCCGATGAGGCGCAAATTATCCTGGAACACGGGCAACCCCTTATTTTTAGCAAGGAAAGAACCCGCGGGCTCAGGGTGCGGCCGGGGTTTTTTGAACTGGAAGTCGTCACCATCGGCGAGAACGGGGTTGAGGAAAATGATATCCTGGTTCACGACGAGACCAACCGGGCGCTGGCCGGTATGTTGGCCCTGATGGAACCACCCACAATGCCGGTGGCGCTCGGCGTTCTTTATTGCCACCCGACATCCAGCTATGAAGACGGGGTCAAAGATCACTTCGACGAAGCCAAAGCCCATAACCCCGGCGGCGATATCAATAAGCTTTTACGCAGGGGTCACACCTGGACCGTTTCAGGCTAAGATTAAAGACAAGGCGCGTTTCAAAGGAATTCCCATGCCGGTCAGTATTGCAATTATTGGCTCGGGGCCAGCCGCTTTTTATACGGCGGAAGCCCTCGTTACTTCCGGCAAAGACATAAGCGTCGATATCATCGAACGTCTGCCGTCCCCGTTCGGCTTGATCCGGGCCGGCGTTGCGCCAGACCATCAAACGACCAAAAATATCACCAAAAAATACACGAAGACGCTCGACAACGAAAAAGTCCGGTATTTCGGTAATGTTGAAATCGGTCGCGAAATCAGCCTTGCGGAACTCCGGGAAATCTATGACGCCGTGGTTCTCGCGATCGGCGCGCCCCTGGACATGATGGTGGGCATTCCCGGGCAAGACAAGGTAGGTGTCTACGGGTCCGCCAATTTTGTCGGTTGGTACAACGGCCATCCCGATTTTATCGACCTAGGCCCGGACCTTAATGTTTCCGCCGCCGCCGTAATCGGCGTCGGCAATGTCGCCCTTGATGTGGCGCGGCTTCTTGTCCGCACCCAAGAGGAATTGGCCGAAGCCGATATCCCCGATTATGCGGAACAAGCCATCCTCAGCTCAGCTATTCAAGACGTCCATATTTTTGGCCGCCGCGGTCCTGTCGAGGCCAAATTCACCAATGTTGAACTGCGCGAAATGGGCACTCTTGAAAACGCTGAAATGGTGGTCGACGCCGGACATATTCCGCTCAGCGTCGGCGATCTTTCCGACCGGGACAAAAGGCTGAAAGAGCGAAATCTGGAAACGCTGCGCCAATATTCAGAAAGGCCACTGGGCGTTAAACCGAAAAGAGTTCATTTCGGATTTTATGCGTCTCCGGTTGAGATTTTGGGCGGGGGAAAAGTGGAAGGGCTGCGGCTTGAGTGCACGTCCGTCGAGGACGGGAAAGCTGTCGGCTCGGGAGAATACTTCGAAATTGAATGCGGCCTTGTCGTCGCCGCCACCGGCTATCGGTCCGCCCCCCTGGAAGGCGCGCCGTTTGATGAAAGGCGGGGGATCATAACCAATGATAACGGACGCGTTGATGATGGGCTTTATGCGGTTGGCTGGGTCAAACGGGGGCCTTTGGGGGTAATATCATCCAACAGGGCAGACGGAAAAATCGTTGCCGATCATATTCTAGCTGATTGCGAGCCAAAAAAACCCGGTCGCAAAGCACTGGAAAAATGCCTACAAGAAAAAAACGTCCGTTCCGTCAGCGTCGAAGAATGGAAAAAAATTGACGCCATCGAAATCAACAACGCCAAGGAAAAACACCCGCGAAAGAAATTCGTCACCGTGCAGGAAATGCTCGACGTGCTAAATTGATCAGGGGAAACTCATCATTGTCAGAAAAAACTTACGCCGGGGACCTATCGGCCAAACAGGCATGGGAAAAGCTTTCCGACGACCCGGATGCTGTCCTGATTGATGTCAGAACCGATGCCGAACACACATGGGTCGGCGGACCTGATCTATCGCAACTAGGCAAAGAGGCGCTTTGCATCCAATGGCAAGCCTATCCCGGCATGGACCCCAATCCCGATTTCATTGACCAGGTCAGCAGCGAGGTGCCAAGCAAGGATACAGCCATTTTGTATCTGTGCCGGTCCGGCATCAGGTCCGCCCACGCCGCCGAGACCATGACTGCCAACGGGTTTTCACAATGTTTCAACATCGAAGACGGCTTCGAAGGCGCCCGTGACGACGACAGCCACCGGGGCAATGTCGGCGGCTGGAAGGCGGACGGCCTTCCCTGGCTACAAAAGTAGTCGCCTATAACGCTTGGTCCAGGTCCTCTTTAAGATCTTCGACATCTTCCAGCCCCACCGACAAACGGACAAGGCCGTCGGAGATGCCGATTTCTATTCTTTCTTCGGGGCTCAGTCGCTGGTGCGTTGTCGTCGCCGGATGCGTGATCAGGCTTTTGGCATCGCCCAGGTTGTTGGAAATGTCGATCAACCCTAAGCCATCCAGGAACCGGAACGCCCCGTCCTTGCCGCCATCGATCTCAAACGACACTATTGTCCCGCCGCCGGTCATTTGCCGCATCGCCAGTTCATGTTGCGGATGACTGTCCAGGCCGGGATACAGCACCTTGGTGACTTGCTTGCCATATTCCAGGAATTTTGCCAGAGCATGGGCGTTTTCCACGTGCCGCCCAACCCGGATGTCGAGCGTCTCCAAACCTTTTAACAAGACCCAGGCGTTAAAGGGGCTGAGCGACGGTCCGGTATGACGCAGGAAGGGGGTGAGCAAATTTTCGAAGAAATCCCCGTTGTTGGTCAAAATAGCGCCGCCCAGAGTCCGACCCTGCCCGTCAATGTGCTTGGTCGCCGAGTACATGACGATATCGGTGCCCAGTTCCAAAGGCTTTTGCAGGATCGGCGTGGCAAAGACATTATCAACAATCAGCAGAGCCCCTGCCTTGTGGGCAAGTTCGCTGACGGCCTTGATGTCGATGATATCGAGGGCCGGGTTGGATGGTGTTTCCAAAAAAACGCACTGGGTTTTATCCGCCAACGCCTCGGCCCAGGCATCCAGATCGATGCCGTCTACCAGCACCGTTTCAATTCCGAACTTCGGCAGTTCCTGGGTAATGATGTGATGACACGACCCAAACAGCGCCCGGGACGCAACCACCCGGTCGCCGGCCTTGAGTTGGCTGATTAACGCCGCATAGACCGCCGCCATGCCGGTTGCGGTGGAGACACAATATTCAGCCCCTTCCAGCAAGGCCATGCGATTTTCGAACATGTTGACGGTGGGATTGGCATAACGCGAATACATGTAGCGCTGGGCATCGCCGGTGAAGGCCCGTTCGGCTTCATCGGCACTGTCGTAAACGTACCCAGACGTCAGGAACAAGCCCTCGCTGGTTTCCTGGAAAGGGGAACGCTCGGTGCCGCCGCGGACAAGTTTTGTCGCAGAGCGCCAGGTTGCCGGATCGGTTTTCTTGGCATTCATAAAATCGTCCTCCGTTTTGGCGTCGGACCGGCAATAAAAAAACCCTAACCGCAGGGGTCAGGGCTTTTTACAGCTCCGACCTTTTAGCGGTTTTTTTAACGTGGGCGCAAGCCGGTCGACCAAATCACCACGTAACAACAGAGAATAAACCCCTCTCCTTGGGAAAAATCAAGCCCCAATCTTCATTCGGGCAGCAGATGTTCCTTAAATCCCGTTATGGTCGTTTTTTCCTCGATGTCTTCCTATATGATCATCATACCGATTTGCCACAGCCCATAACATGGGTAGATTTTTTAGCTAAGGATGTTTTTATGACTAATTTCTCTGCCACAGATGATTTGTTCTTTACCCGCGCCGGCCTTGACCGGAGGCGTGTCCAGGGAATTGTCGAGGATGCGCTCAAGGGAACCGATGACGGAGAACTGTTTCTCGAATACCGCCAATCGGAAAGCATCGTCTTTGACGACGGCAAGATCAAAAGTGCCGCCTTCGATACCAGCCAGGGTTTCGGGCTTCGCGCCATTTGCGGAGAAACGACGGGGTATTCCCATGCTTCGGAAATAAGCGAGGATGCCATCCGCCGCGCCGGCAATACGGTCAAAACCATCAGCGCCGGCAAGGGTGGCACCGATGCGCCGCCGGTGGGCACCAATCGCAACCTTTATATGGACGACAATCCTCTTTCCCTAGTCGACTTTGAGAGCAAGGCGAAACTACTGGCCGATATGGACGCCTACGCGCGCAAAAAGGACGAACGTGTGGTACAGGTGTCAGCATCGCTGACCGGCAACTGGCAGGCGGTGGAAATTATCCGCGCTGACGGCGCCCGGGCGGCCGATATCCGGCCCCTGGTTCGGCTCAATGTCTCCGTCGTCGTGGAAAAGGACGGGCGCATGGAAACCGGGTCGCACGGCGGCGGCGGGCGGGTCCAGTTTGATCTTTACCTGAAACCCGCCGCTTGGATGGCATCGGTGGACGAGGCGCTTCGCCAAGCTTTGGTCAACCTGGAATCGATTGCCGCACCGGCGGGCGAAGTGCCGGTGGTGCTCGGCCCCGGCTGGCCGGGCATCTTGCTGCACGAAGCCATCGGTCACGGGCTGGAAGGCGACTTTAACCGCAAGAAGACATCCGCTTTCTCCGGCCTGTTGGGGCAACGGGTGGCGGCCCCCGGCGTCACCGTCGTTGACGACGGCACCATCGAGGACCGGCGTGGGTCGCTGACCATTGACGATGAAGGCACGCCCAGCGAACGCACCGTGCTGATCGAGGACGGAATCCTCAAAGGTTATATGCAGGACCGGATGAATGCGCGCTTGATGGGCGTGCCGGGCACCGGCAACGGACGCCGGGAAAGCTACGCCCATTCTCCCATGCCGAGAATGACCAACACCTACATGATGGCGGGCGACCACGACCCGCAGGAAATCCTGAAAACCGTGGACAAGGGCGTCTATGCCATCAACTTCGGCGGTGGCCAGGTCGATATCACGTCCGGCAAATTCGTCTTCACCTGCACCGAAGCCTACCAGATCGAAAACGGCAAGGTAGGCGCGCCCCTGAAAGGGGCAACCCTGATCGGCAATGGCCCGGATGTGTTAACCCGGGTTTCCATGATCGGTAACGACATGGCCCTCGACCCCGGCGTCGGCACCTGCGGCAAGGATGGCCAAGGGGTTCCCGTCGGCGTCGGCCAACCGACGCTCAAGATCGATAACCTGACCGTCGGCGGCACGGCTGTTTAATACGTATATTCCTGAAACACCGGATCGACGGAACCACCCCAACGGCCTTCGTAGGCATTCAACATTTCTTCCGCCGGCGTGATGCCGGAATGGGCAGTCTGAAACAAAGGCTTCAAAAAGTGGGTTTCGTCCAGGCCAATACTGTCGAGGCATCGACGATTGCCAAGCCCCTTGTGGGAAATTTCCAGCGCTTCCAAAGCGATATCCTGGAGCGTCCGGTTCCTGAATGGTGTTTTCAGGGCCAGGCGCGGCACTTCGTCGCGCATGGCCTGAATTTCTTCGAAGGTCCATTCCTTGACGAGATTCCAGGCAGCGTCCACGGCTTCCGAGTCATAGAGCAAGCCGACCCAAAAGGCCGGCAAGGCACACAAACGGCTCCAGGGGCCGCCGTCGGTGCCACGCATTTCCAGAAACTGTTTCAAGCGAACCTCGGGAAAAATGGTACTCATGTGATCGATCCAGTCCCTCATCAACGGCTTTTCGCC
>JAZFSL010000171.1:0-4948 GCA_036446135.1 Rhodospirillales bacterium
TTGTCGGA
Source organism: Rhodospirillales bacterium (assembly GCA_036446135.1). Lineage (GTDB taxonomy): Bacteria > Pseudomonadota > Alphaproteobacteria > Rhodospirillales > Casp-alpha2 > Casp-alpha2. Next base: position 9 of record JAZFSL010000171.1, read on the forward strand.
AAAGCAAAAAGGCCGGAAAGCGGGGAAAGGCGAATGACCATCGGAACCCAAAAAAAGCCTCTGCGGGTCGGCATTGCCGGCCTCGGCACGGTCGGTCTACCGGTTGCCAAATGGCTGGACTATGGGGCCCACGGGGGAGACAGGGGGGGAGCCGAGGGGCTGGAACTGTCGGCCGTCGCAGCCGGCAACCAGGAACGGGCGGAAGAAAGGTTGCAAGGTTTCAAGGCGGCGGTGCCGGTTCTCAGCATTGAGGAACTGGTGACGGTGTCCGACATCATCGTCGAAAGCGCGCCGCCGGAAATGTTCGTGAAAATCGCCGAAACCAGCCTCAAGGCCGGGCTGCTTTTTGTGCCGTTGAGCGTTACGTCCCTGTTGGACCGTATGGATCTGGTCGATCTGGCCCGGGAAACCGGCGCCAGGATTATCGTGCCGACGGGCGCGATCTTGGGACTTGATGCGATTCGCTCGGCGGCCTTGGGCGTCGTCCATTCGGTAACCATGCTTACACGCAAACCACCGGCCGGGCTTAAAAAAGCCCCCTTTGTCATTGAGCAGGGGATCGACCTTGACGGGCTTGAACAACCGTTAATGCTTTTTAGGGGAAATGCGGCTGAGGCGGCGAAGAAGTTTCCCGCCAACGTCAATGTTGCCGTCGCCCTTGGGTTGGCCGGGGTTGGCCCGGAAAAAACCGATTTCGAAATTTGGGCCGATCCAGGAGTCACCCGCAATACCCATACTATCAAGGTTGACGCCGATACCGCCAATTTTGAAATGACCATCGCCGTCCAGCCGACACCAGACAACCCGGCCACCGGCATGATCGTGCCCTTGAGCGTCATAGAGACGCTTCGCGGTCTGGTGACGCCGTTCAAGGTAGGTACCTGAGGACCCCCGGCATGCAGGATTTCAAGGTCAGGGACCCTAAATTCGAGGCGCGGGTCAAAAAAAGTTTTGCCGCCCAGGGGATTATGGATCATATCGGCGCCCGGCTGCGCCGGGTCGAGCCGGGATTTTGCGAGATCGAACTGCCCTATAGCGATGCCGTTTCCCAGCAATACGGTTTTTTCCACGGTGGCGTCATCGGCACCATCGCTGACAGCGCCGGCGGTTATGCCGCCTTTACCCTGATGGGCGCAAAAGACGGTATTCTGACCGTTGAATACAAGCTGAACTTGATGGCGACGGCCGATGGGGAGATGCTGATCGCCAGGGGAGAGGTCATCCGCCCCGGCAAGACCCTAACCGTATGCCGGGCGGAGGTGGATGTCATCAAGGACGGTCGGGAAACCCCGTGTGCGACCATGCAGCAAACGTTGATGCGGATTTCCGGCCGCGCCGATGTAATAGGGTGAAGGTGTAATAATGCCAGCGGGGGGCCAAACCGGTATTGTTTTTGTACAGACCATCCTGCTTTGGTCCGGCGTTTTGATGGGCGCTGTGTCTCTGGGACTATGGATAGCAGACACCGGACCGGAACCGAAGATAAAGGGCTTGCGCCGCAGGCTGGCATCAAGCTGGGTCCGGCTTTCGATCACCGGGTGGCGGGAAATTCCTAAATTCATAAACGGGTGGTTGGCCGGAAAATTACAGTCGCTGATCCGGTTCGGCTTTCAGGATGCGGACCAGGGCGTGGCTTTCGGTGGATTTATTTTTGCTGTGTTGTTCCTGTTTATTCCCGTCGCGGCGGCGATCAATTTTTTGTTCGGCGGATCGCCTTTTTTATTCTTCTATTACCTGTCGTTGCTGGGTGTTCTTGGGTTGCTTAATTTCGCCGGAGAATGGAAGCAGGGCAAAATTTTTAGCGGCCTGGCGGCAACTTACCTCGGAGTTTCTTTGTTTCTGGTTATACCGCTTTATGTGCTTCGCTCTTTTACCGAAGCGACCATCCTCAACGTTTTCTCTCACGCCGTCCTGAAAAGCTTTCTCGTTGCCGCTTTCTGGTATCTGGCGGCATACGGCATTGGTCTGATGATCGACACTGCCCTGCGGTTTCGGGGAAGCAAGCCGGAGCATGTTCCCTGGGCCCGGTTTGCGCATGTCTTTCTGGCGGCATTGCCCGTCGCCTATGTGCTGACCTTTATGGCGTTGCTGGCCGGCCATCTGGCCGTCGGCGATCAAAGCCCGCTCCGGACATGGCAAATTATTCTTAGCAGTTCCTTTTTAACCGCCCTCAGCCTGCCCGTTACGCTGGCCATCATGATACTCAGCGCGGCCCGGAAAATTCCCGGCGAAATGAGCAGCGGCCCTGGAAGGGGTGCCCCTGGGAGTGCCCTTGGGGGAACGTGGGCCTTTGGCTTAAGCCTGATGGCGGCGGCGATACTGTCTGTTCTTCTGGGGTATGGGATGCACGCCGGAACGGAACGCGCCGTATCCTGGCAAGGCTCCGTGAACATCCTCTTAGGCTTAAAGGCGGACGGTGGCAGCGTTCATCTCGGGCCGCATTTCTGGGTCATGCATTTGCCGTTCCTTCCCCTGGCTGTTTTTTGTTTTACTGCCGTCTTCGGTTTCATCTGCAAGATCGCCATTCCTGTGATCTGGAAGGTGGCCGGTGAAGGGGCTTTGTTGCAGAGACCTTTCCGCAACTCGGCCCTGGCCTGCGGTGTTTTGTCTATTTTGTTCACCGGCGGTGGAGTGCTATAAGGCTTAGTTGACGTTTACGTAAACGTAAACTAATATAGGCACGATTTAAGAGAGGAAACCCCGATGATTCCAAATGACGTTCCGGGCCTTGATTTCAATCTCGGCGAGACCGCCGATATGTTGCGCAATTCGGTACGCAGTTTTGCCGCCGACGAAATCGCGCCGCGCGCCGCCGCCATTGATGAAAGCAACGATTTTCCCGCCGATCTGTGGAAAAAAATGGGCGACCTGGGGGTCTTGGGCATTACGGCCGAAGAGGCCTATGGCGGCGCCGGTATGGGCTATATCGAACAAGCCGTCGCCATGGAAGAAATCAGCCGCGCCTCGGCATCCGTGGGCCTTAGTTACGGTGCCCATTCGAACTTGGCCGTCAATCAGATCCAGCGTTACGGAAACGATGAACAGAAACAGCGCCACCTTCCAAAACTGATAAGCGGCGATCATGTCGGGGCGCTGGCGATGAGCGAAACCGGCGCCGGGTCGGACGTTATCAGCATGACGCTTCGGGCCGAAAAGAAGGGCGAGCGCTATATCCTCAACGGCACCAAGATGTGGATCACCAACGGGCCGGACGCCGATACCCTGATCGTCTATGCCAAGACCGACGCAAAAGCCGGGCCGAAGGGCATTTCGGCCTTCATCGTCGAGAAAACCTTCAAGGGTTTTTCGACCTCGCCGAAGCTCGACAAGCTCGGCATGCGCGGATCGAACACCGGGGAGCTGGTGTTCGAGGATTGTGAAGTGCCGGAAGAAAATTTGCTCGGCCAAGAGGGCGCGGGCGCGACGGTGTTGATGAGCGGCCTTGATCTTGAGCGCGCCGTGCTGGCGGCCGGGCCTTTGGGAATTATGCAAGCCTGTATGGACGTGGTGTTGCCCTATGTGCATGACCGCAAACAGTTCGGCAAACCCATCGGCGCGTTTCAATTAATGCAGGGCAAGCTCGCTGACATGTACACCACCATGAATGCGGCCAAGGCTTATGTTTACGCCGTCGTCCGGGCTTGTGATGAAGGCGGCGCCGGAAATCCCCGGCTTCGCAAAGAAACCGCCGGGGCCATTCTTTTTGCTGCCGAAAAAGCCACCTGGATGGCGTCCGAAGCCATACAATGCCTGGGCGGCATGGGATACATGAATGAAAGTCCGACGGGCCGCCTGTTGCGCGATGCCAAATTATACGAGATCGGCGCCGGCACATCCGAAATCCGCCGCTGGCTGATCGGTCGGGAACTGTTCGAAGAAACGGGGTAGGGGACAAATGGCAGATGGCAAAGGTTTGAAACTTCCCGCCCTTGATCCCGAAATGGTCGTGACAAAAACCGGCACCAATTACCCGGCGGCATTTTGCGAAAACGTGTGGGAACGGGAAAAGCGCGTCATCGGCGATGCTTTGGGGCTGACGCAGTACGGCGTCAACCTTGTCCGGCTGGCACCCGGCGTCATGTCATCACAACGGCACTGGCACAGCCATGAAGACGAATTTATTGTGGTGACGGAAGGCGAGCTGGTGCTGATAACCGACGGCGAAGAACAGGTTCTGGGGCCGGGCATAATGGCGGGCTTTCCGGCCGGAACCGACAACGGCCATCACCTGATCAACCGAAACGACGAAGATGCGGTATATCTTGAGGTCGGCAGCCGAAATGACGACGATGATGTCGATTACCCGGACATTGACCTGCTCCGTCGCGTCATCGACGGCAAACGTGCCTTCACGCACAAAGACGGCACCCCTTATGAGGAGACTGAAAAGTGAGTAAAGAAGACCCCATCGTCATCGTCGGTGCGGCCCGAACTCCGATGGGCGGGTTTCAAGGTGATCTTAATGACGTCGCTGCGCCCCAGTTGGGAACCACGGCCATCCGTGGCGCGCTCGGCCGCGCCGGTATCAACGCCGAAGACATTGACGAGGTTGTTATGGGCGTGGTGTTGCCTGCCGGCATGGGCCAGGCCCCGGCCAGACAGGCGTCTCGCGGCGCCGGCATTCCCGACGCTACCGGTTGCACGACGGTGAATAAAATGTGCGGGTCCGGCATGAAGGCGGCGATGTTAGCCCATGACGGCATCCTCGCCGGGTCGGCGTCGGTGATCGTCGCCGGTGGCATGGAAAGCATGTCGAACGCGCCTTATTTGTTGACCAAGGCCAGACAGGGCTACCGCATGGGCCACGGCGAGGTCATGGATCACATGTTTATCGACGGGTTGGAGGATGCCTATGACCGTGGCAAGCTGATGGGGTGCTACGCCGAAGACACGGCGACGAAATACCAGTTCACCCGTGACGCCCAGGATGATTTCGCCAT
>JAZFSL010000172.1:0-3057 GCA_036446135.1 Rhodospirillales bacterium
GTCGGCAGCGTTCCGCTGGGTTTTCTGCTCGGTTGGCTGTTGCTGTTGCTGGCCGTTCAGGGGGAATGGGCGGCGGCGCTGATATTGCCGCTGTATTATCTCGCCGACGCCACCATCACCCTTTGCCACCGGGCGCTCTGCGGGGGAAAAATATGGCAGGCCCACCGGCAACATTTTTATCAGCGCGCCGTACAAAGCGGCCTTGGGCATGCAGATGTCGTACGCCATATTTCAATGGTTAATTTCATGCTCGTCGTGTTGGCAATGACTGCCTCGCGGGGATATATGTGGGCTTCGCTGGCGGCGGCTTTTATCTGCGTTGGCTGGCTGCTGTTCTTTCTTTCCGGCGATCACGCCGGGCGCCAGGATTAAAAGGGCCAAGCGTTGAATATTCTTTTCCTTAGTGAAAACTTTCCCCCGGAAACCAACGCCGCAGCCACCCGCGTGTATGAACGCGCGTGTTACTGGGTCAAGGCCGGCCATAACGTCACGGTGATCACCCAGGCGCCGAACTTTCCGCAAGGAAAGCTATTCTCCGGCTACAAAAACCGCTGGCGGCAAATCGACAATGTGGACGCCATCCGCGTCGTTCGCGTGAAGACCTTTATCGCGCCCAACCGGGGCGTCATCTTGCGCTCGCTGGATTTTCTGAGCTTTTTTCTAACTGCGTTTTGGGCCGGGCTGAATGAACCCAAGCCCGACGTCATCGCCGCCACGTCGCCGCAATTTTTTGCCGCCGTCGCCGGGTGGGTGCTGGGCAAACGAAAAAAGACGCCGTTTGTATTCGAGCTGGGCGACCTGTGGCCGGCGTCCATTGCCGCGGTCGGCGCCATGCGTGACAGTTTCGCGTTGCGGCTGGTGGAAAAACTGGAACTGCGCCTGTACCGCCAATCCGCCGCCATTGTGGCGCTGACCAGCGCGTTCAAGGACAACCTCACGGGGCGCGGTATCCCGGCCGGAAAAATCGCCGTCGTCATCAACGGTGTCGATACCTGGCGCTATGGACCGGCGGAGAAAGATGCGGCCCTGGCCGAAGAATGGAGCCTTACAGACAAATTTGTCATCGGCTACGTCGGCACCCATGGCATGGCCCACGGGCTTGTCAATATTCTCGACGCCGCAGAAAAAATACAAGACCGCGGCGATATTTGTTTTCTGTTGGCCGGAGCGGGGGCGGAACGCGACGCGCTCATTCGGGAAGCCAACCGACGGCGCCTTGAAAACGTGATTTTCATGCCCGCCCAGCCAAAAGACGCCATGCCCCGTGTCTGGAGTCTCGTCGATGTCGCGTTGGTGCACCTGAGAAATGACCCGGTGTTTGCCGGTGTCATCCCATCAAAGATATTCGAGGCCATGGCCTCGGGATTACCGGTGTTGCTGGCCGCCCCCGAAGGCGAAGCCAGTAAAATACTTGAGGCCGACGGCGCCGGGCTGTGCGTGCCGCCGGAAGATCCCGGCGCGTTAGCAGACGCGGTCGTGCGCTTGTGCGACGACGACAAGGAACGTCAAATATTTGCCGGCAAGGCCCTGGCCGCAGCCCCCTCTCACAGCCGCGAGGCGCAGGCCGATCATATGATCCGGGTGCTGGAACTGGCCGCACAGGGCCTTGGGGACAATGTGGGGGACAATGCGGGCGACGGGGCGGAAACGGCCTGATGCGTGTTCTTGTCACCGGCGCCACCGGTTTGGTCGGCAACGCGCTTTGTCCCGTGTTATTGGCCGCCGGCCATGAGGTCATCGCCGCCGTACGCGACCCGGCCAGTCCAAAAATTCCAAGCGGTGTTATCGCGCGCTCTGTTGCCGATATCGGACCGGATACGGACTGGACCGAAGCCATTGCCAACGCTGATGCCGTCGTTCATTTGGCCGCCCGCGCCCACATCCTGCAAGACAGAAATAAGGATCCCGAGGCCGCCTTCATGCGCATCAACGCCGACGGCACCCGGCGTCTGGCGGAAGCCGCAGCCGGCGCAACAGTCAAACGCTTCGTTTACGTAAGCACGGTAAAAGTTATGGGCGAGCGTTCCGAGCGGCCCTTTACGGAAACCGACACACCCCACCCCGAAGACGCATATGGGCGCTCAAAACTGGCGGGTGAAGAGGCATTGCTGGAAATCACCGACGAGACAGAACTTGAACCGGTAATCTTGCGCTCACCGTTGGTCTATGGTCCCAACACCAAGGGTAATCTGGTCTCGCTGATGAAGATTTTCTCGATGCCGCTGCCGCTGCCGTTCGCCACCGTTAACAACCAACGCAGCCTTATAAATGTTAACAATCTGGTGGGTGCCGTTGTTGCCGCCCTCTCCCACAAGTCAGCCGCCGGGGAAGTCTTTTTTGTCCGCGATGGTGACGACGTCTCTTTGCCGGGCCTGCTCCGGCTCGTCGCAAGCTCCCTGGGCCGCCCGGTGCGGCTTTTTCCGGTGCCGACAGCCCTGCTTCGCCTTGCCGGAACACTGACAGGAAAAACGGCTGTAATGAAGAGATTGTTGGAGAATTTGCAGGTGGATGACGGGAAAATCCGCCGCCAATTGGGATGGGCGCCCCGCTTTGGCATAGAACAGGGCCTTAAAGAAATGGCGGACTGGTTTACATCAGGAAAACAGCTATAACGGTTCCATTAAACCATGAATTTCGTTCGTAAAATTTCCGGCCGCGGGCTGATCGCTTATATCCACGACATCGTTATGTCGGGGCTGGCGTTCTGGCTCGCCATTTACCTGAGATTGGGCGACGACCCCCAGTTCTATGCGCTGCAACCGATGGTCCAGGCGTGCATTATTTTTGTCGGTATTTGTGCCGTCGTTTTCTGGTTTTCCGGTCTTTACCGGGGGGTTTGGCGCTATGCGTCCATGAACGACCTTCTGGCTATCACCCGCACCGTCACCATCGCCGTCTTTACCTATTTGCTGGTGATGTTTCTGTGGACCCGTTTTCAATACATTCCCCGCTCCACCATTCCCATTGCCTGGTTCTCGCTGATGGCACTGTTGGGCGGTCCCCGGTTTATCTACCGGATTTTCAAGGACCGACGGTTCGAGTTTGAAAACGGCAACG
>JAZFSL010000173.1:0-3255 GCA_036446135.1 Rhodospirillales bacterium
ACACCGTCGTCGTCATCGAACATAACCTGGAAGTCATCAAAACCGCCGACTGGATCATCGACCTCGGCCCCGAAGGCGGCAACAAAGGCGGCAAACTGGTCGCCACCGGCACACCCGAAGACGTGGCCAAGGTGAAGGGTAGCTTTACCGGACAGTATTTGAAGCCTTATTTGATCAAAAAACGAAATGTGGCAAAAGCATCAGAGCCCAAGCCAAAAAATTCTGTCACGAAAAAAGGCAAAAAGAAAAAACCAGTGCCCCGCAAGACGGCCAGGAAAAAGGAAATAGCGCAATGAAAATAACCAAAGTCGAACCGCTCCACATCGGCCAGTTCATGTTCTGCCGTATTGAAACGGACGAAGGCATCCACGGCATCGGCGAGGCCGGAGCCTGGGGCCACACCGAGGCGGCAGCGACGGCAATCAAGCGTTTCGCCGAGTACCTGATAGGCAAGGACCCCGGACCCATCGAGCACCACTGGAACGTCATGCACCGTTTCACCTATTTCCAGGGGCTCGCCATCAACGCCGGCATATCGGCCATCGATATTGCGCTCTGGGATATCAAGGGCAAGGCACTAGGGCAGCCGGTACACGCGCTGTTGGGTGGGCCGACGCGTACCAGGGCGCGTGTCTACGCCCACGTCTACGGCAAGACCATCGAGGCCGTGCTCGAAGAATGCAAAGCCAAGAAGGAAGCCGGCTTCACCGCTGTCGGCCACATCAACCCGTTTCTGGATGAAGGCGAGGACGAGGTCTATTTCAAGCCGCATGTGAAAAAAATGCGCGACGCCATCGACAACGTGCGCCGCATGCGCGAAGCCGTCGGTGATGACGTCGACCTCAACATCGAATTGCACCGCCGCCTGACGCCGGCGGAGGCCATCGTCTTTGCACGCGGCATCGAGCAATACCACCCCATGTTCATCGAGGATCCGATCCGCCCGGAAGGCCCCGACGCCATGGCACGGGTAGCCGAAAAAATCCACATTCCCATCGCCACTGGCGAGCGTTTCTCCAATCTCTACGAATTCCAGGCTTTGATGGTGCGGGGCGGCGTCGAATACGCGCGCGCCGACCTCTGCCATTGCGGCGGCATAACGGCGGGGATCAAGATCGCAGCCATCGCCGAAGGCTTCCAGGTCAACATGATCCCGCACAACCCGCTATCGCCCGTCGGACTGGCGGCGTGCCTGCAACTGGACGCAGCCATTGGCAACTTTGCCATCCAGGAATACACCACCGGTTTCGAGGCCGGGGTAATGGAATCGAAGCCCAAACATCTGGGCCACGACGTCGTCGACGAAGTGCCGGAGGTTGAAGACGGCTTCGTCACCATCCCGACCCGGCCCGGCATCGGTATCGACCTGCTGCCCGATGCAGAAAAAACCCGCCCGCCCTTGGTAAATCCGGTCAAGATGCGCCCGCACAAGGACGGCTTCATCGTCGATCAGTGAGAAACCCGGGTTAGCTGAACACCCGTTTGGAAAATTCGGGGTAGGTCTTGGCGATTTCGGGACCGACAGTGGTGCGGATCAACTGCAAGCGTTCCGCACCCGGCGACGGCGTTTCGGGAACGTCATCGGGGATATCGAAATCAAACCCGGTATTGTCCCGGATTTCTTCCACCGTGACGCCGGGGTGTACCGATTTGAGGGTGAAGCGTTTCCGGTCTGCGTTGAAAACCATGACGCATTTTCCGGTCATCAACACCTTCGGGCCGCCGGGGCGGTAAACGCCGGGCGGACTGGTGCCGGGCGCGCTGATAAAGTCGACCTTGTCCACCAACACACGGCGGGAATGGTCGGGCGCCATCAAAATAATTTTCGGGATAACAAAATAGACGTAGGCCGAACCGAATGAGCCGTTAAAGCGTTTGTCCAGTTTCGGATAAGGCCCTAGCCCTAGCTGGTTTTTGTTGGCGTCGCCGTCGATCTGCACGCCGCCAAGGAAAAAAGCGCCGATGCGCCCCTGCCCCGCGCAATCGAATAGTTCACGCCCGCCGTCGGTAAACGGGTTATTGGCGTCACCGTGGATGATGGAAACCCTCATTTTCTGTCTCTGTCCGGAACCGGCGTCCGCCGCCCCCGTCCTCGCCTCTTGCGAAAGTTTCTTTGCCAAGAGCGCCGCCGATCCGGGCACCGGCGACAGCGCGCCGACGGCGACATGATCGACGCCGTCGAGCTCAGCGGAAAGGGCGTTAATCAGGAATTCTTCGGGCGCGTAGTCTTTCGTCATATAAAGACATGCTCGTTCAAGTAAGTCTGAAAGCCCGCTTCGGTTTTTGCCGCTTCGCCATAGGCGCGGATATGGCCCATGTCGCGCTCATAACAATCCGTCAGTCCCAGGGGCCTGGCCCCGCCTTCGACGTTGGCGATGGCGGTAACGTAGAGGCCGGGCAATGTTCCCGCTGCCATGGCTTCATCGGCCAGGAAGTCCCTGTCTTCGATCGTCTCGACGGTGACCAGTGTCGTGGCAGACGCATGCGCCATGGTCGCCAACTCGCGCCGCCGCCCGATCCAGACGTTACCGTCACGATCCGCACGCGGGCTGTGAAATAGCGTCACACCGGGCTTGATCGCCGGCAACAGGACAATCGGCCCGCCACCTGCACCGAGTGGATCATCGACAACCTTCCAGTCGTTCCGGTGGCTAGTTATGTCCGATCCGATCAGACCCGCCAGCGGCATGAACGGCACGCCTTTCTCGGACGCCTGCAAGGCCGTATGGATAGCCGGACAAGTGGAATCGCGCATGGTCATGGTGCGGCCCTCGACGGCAGCGGCAAAGCGCGGCGCCGGACCGGCCTCGCCCAAGCTGATGGCAGCGGCTTCCAGTGTGCCGACGACACCAGCGCCGATCATCATATCGGCAGCCAGACCGCCAATGGGTACGCACAAAAGGTGCAGATCGCGAACCTTTCGCCGGATCAGGGCGCGCACCAGCGCCATCGGCACCCAGCTGTATTCCGGCGCCAGCGCCACAAGCGCACCATCGGCGACGCGGCCCGCAAGGGAGTCCAAGTCTTCGAACACAGTCACGGAGTGTCCCCTTTCTCATCTTCTTCGAAACTCTTTCTCAGGCCCTGGGCGCCGCGGATGTCGGTCTTATCCAGGATAGCATCCAGTTCCTGCTGCGTAATCTTGGTCCAGCCCGATGGGTTGAGTTCATCTTGTAAGGTCATGGTGTGATTATAATGCGTTATCGGCATGATGTGTTAAAACCCTTATCGTTTTTGGGTGTTGCCCAATGTCTC
>JAZFSL010000174.1:0-2615 GCA_036446135.1 Rhodospirillales bacterium
CGCCATGAGGGCTACGGATAGCGGCGACCCCGACGGCGAGCTGTTCGAAATGGTGCGCTCGCTCGTCGGTCCGGACGTGCCGGTGATCGCAACGCTCGACCTGCACGCAAATATTTCCGACAAAATGATCGACAACACGGATGTGTTGATTTCGTACCGCACCAATCCCCATGTCGATCAAAAAGAACGGGCCCAGGAAGCGGCCATGGTGATGGCTGAAATGTGGGACGGCATGAAGCCGGTAACCGCCTTTATCCGCCTGCCCATTACTGCCCCGACGGTGACGCTGCTGACGGCGGCTGGCCCTTATGCGGACCTCATCAATCACGGTCAGCAGGCGAAATCAGATGCCATCTTGAATATCTCCGTCGTTGCCGGGTTTGTGTTCAGTGATCTTGCCAAGTGTGGCATGTCGGTCATCGTCACGGCCCGGGATGACTGGGCCGCAGCACAAACCTTGGCCGAAGACATAGCCAACCGCGCCTGGAATATGCATGACCGATTCCAGGCCAACCTGACGCCGCTTGAGGATGCCACGGCAATGGCGGTCAAAAACGGCGAGGACGACACCTTGCCCGCGTTGATTTTCCCCGATGTCGCCGACAACCCCGGCGGAGGCGGGCGCGGCAATACCACTTGGTTGCTGCAAAGCCTTTATGACGCGGGCGCAAAAAATGTTCTTTTCGGGGTTTTTATTGATGCCGGTCTGGCAAGCCTGGCCCATGCCGAGGGCGAAGGTGCGGAAATCCAGGCGGTGTTCAATGGCGATGGAGAGATGGAATTTTCCAAAAGTTTTGAGGCGCCTGCAACCGTGTTGGCGTTGTCGGACGGGAAATGCACTGGCCGCCGCGGGCTTTGGGCGGGACGGGCGCTCAATCTGGGGCCGACGGCGTTGCTGGAACTCGACGGGCGCATCAAGGTCGTCGTCGCTACCATCCGCAAGCAATGTGCCGAGCCGGGATTCTTTGAAATGTTCGGTCTGAATATTGCCGACGCTCGCTCGGTGGTGGTTAAATCGCGGGGCCATTTCCGTGCCGGGTTTGATGAATTTTTTGGCCCCGATCAGGTGATCGAAGTCGATGCCCCCGGCCTAACCTCGCCGGTGTTGTCACGGTTTGACTTTAAAGGTCTGCCGCGCCCGGTCTTTCCCCTAGACGCAGATACCCGGTGGGACGGCCCCCATTGGGAATAATAGCGAGGTGACAGGCGGGCATGCCGGGATTATGCTTACCGGTAGAGGAGAGACCGATGCGGACTTTTCTATACTTTCTGACCCTGATGACGGCGCTGGTCCTCACGGATTCTCTGCGGGCCGAACAGATCGCAGGTACAGAAGCACAGGAAAAGGTTGATCCGAATTCCTATACAGACGCTTGTTTCGGCGACCGTTACGAATCCGACAATGATATTAACGAAGGTAACCGGATTTCGGATGAGGAAATTTTTAGAATTCTCAACCGGCCTACTTCCTGACTCGATTGAAACGCCATGATTAACGGCCCCTTACGGTCACTGTTGTTTGCTCCCGGCAATCACCCCCGCAAGGTGGAGAAAGTATTCGCTGCCGGAGCCGATGTTGCCATCCTTGACCTGGAAGATGCCGTCGCCGTATCGGAGAAAGAAGCCGCCCGCGCCACTGTTGTCGAGGCGTTGCAAGTATCACGAGCTTGTCAGGGCTACGTCCGCGTCAATGCGCTGGATACGGAATTTTGCGAGGCCGATATTGCCGACGTCACCGGCCCGTGGCTGGACGGCGTCATGCTGCCCAAGGTCGAGTCTGCCGCTGCGCTGCTGGTCGCCGATAAAATGCTGGAACGGGCCGAGCGTACACAGGGGCTTGAGCCGGGCGGCATCGACCTTCTGCCGATCATCGAAACGGCCAAGGGGCTGGCCGCCGTCGCCGATATCGCCGGTGCCGGCTCACGCGTCTGCCGGCTTAGCTTCGGCGCCGTCGATTTTGCCAAGGATATGGGCATGCAGTTGACCGAAGACGAATGGGAACTGACCCCGGCGCGCTCAGCCATCGCACTGGCGTCCCGCGTCGCCCGGCTGGATGCGCCCCTGGATTCTGTCTGGGTACATTTCCGTGACCAGGATGGGTTGGCTAAATCCTGCGAACGGGTGCGGGTGATGGGGTTCCAGGGCAAGATGGCCATTCACCCCGATCAGATAGCCCCCATCAACGACGCTTTTACCCCCGGCGAAGGAGAAATAGCGCATGCCGGAAAAATCATCGCAGCTTTTGAGGCCGCCGAAGTAGACGGGTCGGCGTCCATCGTCGTTGACGGTTTTTTCGTTGATTATCCGGTTGTCGATCAGGCGCGCCGGACACTTGAACGGATCAAGCTAATCCGGGGTTGACTTGTATAACCGCAAATTCGTCGTCGCAAATGTTCCATTTGCCCGGGATTTTCTCTAGCTTCCCAGATACATACCGCCGTTGACGTGCAAGGTTTGCCCGGTGATGTAGGCGGCTTCCGGCTGGCATAGATAGCGCACCATGGAGGCGATTTCGTCCGTTTCGCCCATGCGGTCGATGGGCGGGTGGACTTTCAAGGTTGGGCGTACACCGGCGGATGCCGGGCGTTCGGTGTTGATAAAGCCCGGCGACACGC
>JAZFSL010000175.1:0-2297 GCA_036446135.1 Rhodospirillales bacterium
CAAAACGCATCCTGTCTCAGCTCGAATCCGTCGTCAGCGCCGACGAGGACAGAATCCTCCGGCGCTTCCTCAACGCCGTGGAATCGACGCTGCGCACCAACTATTTCCAGAAAGACGCCAACGGCAATACAAAGCCTTACCTGTCATTCAAGCTCGACTCAGAGGCGCTGGACGATTTGCCGTTACCGCGCCCTTTGCGCGAAATTTTTGTCTATAGCACACGCATCGAAGGCGTGCATCTACGCTTCGGCATGGTCGCGCGCGGCGGGCTTCGCTGGTCTGACCGGCCGGAAGATTTTCGCACCGAAGTTCTGGGGCTGGTCAAAGCGCAGCAGGTCAAAAACGCGGTCATCGTGCCGGTCGGCTCAAAAGGCGGTTTTGTCGTTAAACAGCCGCCCAAAGAAGGCGGTCGCGATGCCTTCATCGCCGAAGGGATTGAATGTTATAAAACCTTTATCTCGGGCCTTCTCGATTTGACTGACAATTACAGCGGCACCCGCGTGGTGCCGCCCAAAAATGTCGTTCGCCAAGATGCCGACGATCCCTATCTGGTGGTCGCCGCCGACAAGGGCACGGCGACGTTTTCCGATATCGCCAACGGCGTCTCCGAAGCTTATGGCCATTGGCTCGGCGATGCGTTTGCGTCGGGTGGCTCGCAAGGTTATGACCACAAGGGGATGGGCATCACCGCCAAGGGCGCCTGGGAATCGGTGAAGCGTCATTTCCGTGAAATCGGCACCGATATCCAGAAGCAGGATTTTTCCGTCGTCGGCGTCGGTGACATGTCCGGCGACGTGTTCGGCAACGGCATGCTGTTGAGCCGTCACATCCGGCTCGTCGGCGCGTTTAATCACATACACATTTTTGTCGATCCGGACCCGGATACGGAAAAAAGCTTCAAGGAACGCCGACGTCTGTTCAAATTACCGCGCTCGGCCTGGACTGATTACAACAAAAAACTGATATCGAAAGGCGGCGCGATTTTTGAGCGCAGCGCCAAGTCGTTGACCCTGTCGCCCGAAGTCCGGGCGCTGTTTGGCATCGCCAAGGACAAGGTCGCGCCCAACGAATTATTGCGCCATATGTTGTCGGCCGAGGTTGATTTGTTGTGGTTCGGTGGTATCGGCACCTACATCAAAGCCGCCCACGAATCCAATCAGGATGCCGGCGACCGCGCCAATGACGCCATTCGCATCAATGGTGGCGACGTGCGCGCTGCCGTCTTGGGTGAAGGGGCAAACCTGGGTACGACGCAACTGGGCCGGGTCGAATATGCCTTGAATGGCGGGCGTTTGAACACCGATTCCATCGACAATTCCGCCGGCGTCGATTGCTCGGATCACGAGGTAAACATCAAGATTCTGATCGATTCCGTCGTCGACAAGGGCGGGCTTAGCATTCCCCAGCGCAACAAGCTGTTGGCCAGCATGACGCGCGAAGTGGGCCAATTGGTGCTGCGCCACAATTATCTGCAAACCCAGGCCATGAGCATGATCGAGGCCAAGGGTGTAGTGACGCTCGACAACCAGATCAGGCTGATGCGGATGCTGGAACGGGCAGATCGGTTGGACCGGGATGTCGAATTTTTGCCCAATGACGAAACCCTGGGCGAGCGCGCGCTGGTAAAGCAGGGCCTGAGCAGACCGGAAATCGCCATCGTCATGTCGTATGCCAAAATCTGGCTGTATGACGAGTTGCTGGCGTCCGACCTGCCGGATGACCCGAGGCTGGAAGAAGACTTGCTGGAATATTTCCCGACACCGTTGCGGGCTAAGTACCGCAAGGAAATCGGCCGCCATCGGCTGAGCCGTGAAATTATCGCCACCCGCGTCACCAACTCTATGATCAACCGGGTCGGCGGCACGTTTGCCACCGAGTTCATGGAAAAAACCGGCAAATCAGCGCCGGAAATCGCCCGTGCCTATACCATTGCGCGCGAAGTATTCCAGCTACGCGGCCTGTGGGATGCCATCGAAAAGCTCGACAACAAAGTGCCGTCCGGCATTCAAGCGGACATGCTGCTCGACATCAACCATCTGCTCGACTGGGTGACGCTGTGGTTTCTGCGCAACGACAAGCCGGGTCTTGATATCGGTTCCCACGTTCAGGAATTTCAAGAAGGCATCGGGGTGTTATCCGATAATTTAAAGGACGCTCTGCCGGTGCATTATATGAAAGATGTGAAAAAACGCGCCCGGCCTTACATGGACAAGGGCGTGCCCGAAACTCTGGCGTTACAGATTGCCAATCTGGTAAATCTGTATTCGGCCTGCGATATCGTGCGGTTGGCCAACCGT
>JAZFSL010000176.1:0-2315 GCA_036446135.1 Rhodospirillales bacterium
GGCATCGAGATTACCCGCCAGGGTCAACGTAAAATCGGCAGCGACCTGGTGCGCGGCGAAGACCCCCGGGGCGAGCCTTATTACTGGATCGGGGCGCAGCGGCGCGAGCAACATTATGGCCCCGGCACCGACCTGGAAGCGCTTGCCCGCGGCGCCGTTTCGGTGACCCCCCTGACCATGGATTTGACCCACGGGCCGACGTTGAAGAAGCTGAAAGCCAGCTTCAAATGAATTCGGGCTCCGATAAAGCTCAGATGATGGCCGATCTCAGCCGGAAAGGCGTCACCGACAAAACGGTGCTCGGCGCTATTGAGGCGACGCCGCGTAAAATGTTTCTGCCCGATCTTTTCCAAAAACAGGCATTTGATGACGTCGCCCTTCCCATCGGCCACCACCAGACCCTGAGCCAGCCATCCGTGGTTGGCCGCATGACCCAGGCGCTCGACGTCACCGAGCGTATGAAGGTGCTGGAAGTCGGCACCGGTTCCGGGTATCAGGCCTGCGTGCTGGCCCGCCTTTGCCGCCGGCTTTATACCGTGGAGCGCCATCCGACGCTGTTCAGGGAAGCCGAGGAACGCATTAAAAAACTGGGTCTGGTGAACGTCACCATGGTGGTCGGCGACGGCAGCATGGGTTGGCCGGAACAGGCCCCGTTCGAGCGCATCATGGTGACCGCGGCGGCGGCCGATATTCCGGAAATTCTGCTCGATCAACTGGGCGACGGCGGCATCATGATCGTGCCCGTGGGCCTGGATGAAAACGACCAGCACCTGCTCAGAGTGCGGCGCGCCAATGGTGACATCGAAACCGAAGATTTAGGCCAAACCCGATTCGTTCCCCTGGTCGCCGGCAAGGCCGGGGACTGAGGCTGCGGAGCAGCCGTGAACCGGTCTTTGATTCCCGGCGTTGATAGGGCGGGGGGCTTGGGTGATAATCCGCTTATGAGGTTTTTTCCTGCATTAACTTTATTGCTGGTTGTCGGCGCTTGCGGCAATGTCGAATGGCCACCGCGTGGATATGGCTATGAAGCCGGGCCGCGAGATATCAACACCCCGCCGCCGCCATCCTCAACCCCCCCTTCATCTTCTCGCGCATTTGTCGGCGCCAGCGCCGTTATCGCCGGGCGTGGCGATACGGTCTATGCCCTGTCGCGCCGCCATCAGGTGCCGGTGCGCGCCATTATCCAGGCCAACCGGCTTAGGCCGCCCTATCATTTGGAAAAAGGACAGCGCGTGGTGCTGCCTCGGGGGCGTCAACACGTGGTTCGGCGGGGGGAAACGCTCTATGCCATTGCGCGCCGCTATAACTCCAACCCGTATGCCCTTGCCAGAACCAACGGTTTGAAACCGCCCTATGGTATTCAGGTCGGGCAAAAACTGGTGCTGATGGAAAAGCCCCGGACAGTTGCACCTAGAAAACCTACCCGAACGAAACTTACATCCAGGCCTGTTTCTAAAACCATTCCGCAGGTTATCCCAAGAGCGCCCAAGGCCAGCGGTAAGGGATTCTTGTGGCCGGTCCAGGGGCGGGTGGTGTCCGGGTTTGGCGCAAAGGCCAAGGGCTTGCGTAACGACGGCATCAACATCGCCGCCCGGCGGGGCGCCTCGGTAAAGGTGGCGGAAAACGGCGTCGTCGTCTATGCCGGGAACGAGCTTCGCGGTTTCGGCAATCTTATTTTGGTCAAGCATTCCGGTGGCTGGGTGACGGCCTATGCCCACGTCGACAAGATTTTGATCAAGCGTGGCGACAAGGTCGCCAAGGGCCACCAGATTGCCACGGTCGGCTCGACCGGCGGCGTCAACAGCCCGCAGCTTCATTTCGAGTTGCGCCGTGGCCGTACCGCGCGCGACCCGCGTAAATATCTTCGTGGCGTTTGAGACAGCCTGATGCCTGCTCATCGTATCTTAAGCGACGTGTTCGGTTATGCAGCGTTCCGACCCGGTCAGGAAGATGTCATCAATGCCATCCTGAGCGGCACCAGCGTATTGACGGTTATGCCGACGGGATCGGGCAAGTCGTTGTGTTTTCAAATTCCGGCACTGGTTCTGGACAACGGGTTGACGCTGGTGGTTTCGCCATTGGTGGCGTTGATGGAAGATCAGGTTGCGGCGCTGAAACTCGATGGCGTTCAGGCGGCAACCATCAATTCGTCCCACGAGCGCGACGTTAACGTCGAAACCTGGCGCGACGTTCAGTCGGGCGATGTTCGGCTGCTCTATATCTCGCCGGAACGCCTGATGACGGACCGCATGCTGGCGGCGCTCAAGGCGCTGGAAATCGTGCAGATCGCCATCGACGAAGCCCATTGCATTTCG